>NZ_CP083562.1 GCF_025143825.1 Sulfitobacter sp. S223
CGTTTCAACATGGCCGCAAATTGGGTCTGCTCTGCCTTAGTCAGCAGTTTAGCTGTTGAGGTCCGCGCCTGCGCCCTCGCTGCCTGCCGGTGCAGGCTTTGAGAATACCCCGAAGGCCCTCGAAACAGATCACCCACAAAATCTAGGCCGGTGCCTATTTCATAATAGACGAAGTCATACGCCCGGTCTCTCATCCAGGAGAAGATGCCGGGCTTTTGAGCGAATATGTCTTTGGTGTCTGGTCGGCTCATAACGGGATAAACCAAACGATCCTCGGCCTTCGATATAATCGGGGCAGGGGCCAGCTTCATCATGCGTAGCCAGCGCGCACTTTTATGGCTTGGGTACACGTCGATCAACGTCGTTTTGCGATTGTCAGATATAATCAGTAGCTTGTCATCGGGCAGCTCACGGATCTCGCTGGCGTTAATCAGGTTGTATTCGCTTTGATGCTCGACGTGGGTTTCTCGTTCCTCGTTGCGGTAAAACATCCGGACCCGTCCGGCTTTTTGCTCAAAAAAACTGGCCGTCACGTGCTCTGCCGCCCCAAAGCTGATTTGCGTCGCAATCCCCGACATAATCACATGCATCAGGTCTTTGCCGTATTTCGTGATCAGCTGCTGTTGGCCCTGCATCAAAAGCAGGAACGACATGCGGTATTTCCGCGTCGTAGTGATCAGCGTGTCAAAGCCGGGCAGGTAGCTGTTCCCGAACTCATCGTAAATCAGATAAACTGGCAAATCCTGCGGCCCTGGAAGCTGCTTCATGCAGGCGTGAATAAGACTCAGGAAATACATCGAAATCACGGGCCGGTAGATCGCCTGATCCTCGGGGGGCGTCACAATGTAGATGATGGTTTTCTCACGCCGTAGGCTGGAGAGGTCAAAATCAGAGCTCGAGGTCAGCGCGCAGACATGGGGCTCGGAAAAGATCTTCAGCCCCACAAGCGCATTGGTCAAAAAGCTGGTGATGGTTTCATCCGCGCCGGTCGTCAGCGCCTTCCACTCGTTTTGTAGAAAGACATCATCCTTGGCGCAGCTGGCCACCCATTCGTCCAGGTCCTCGCCATCGGTGCCGAAATTGCTCAGCAGGTGGTAGAGATTGTGCGGCGTGTTGAACACGTCGGGCATCGTGCCCAGGCATTTGAGGAAAAAGCGGATATAACGCTCAGCACCACTGGCCCAAAACTTATCATCACCATCCCCGCCGGTCTTACTGAACAGCTCGGCCATCCGCATGATCGCCGCCGGATCTTTGAGGCTCAGAAACGGGTTGAACCGGTTCGACTGCGTCAGGTCATTGGGATTGAGCACGACCACGCGGTAACCGCGCGCCTTCATGTATCCGCTAGTGTCGCGGTAGAGATCCCCAGACATATCGTTCACGATCATCACGGCGTCACTGCTGGCCTTATCCAGGATCGCAGGACGGGCAATCGCGGTGGATTTCCCCTTCCCGGTGATCCCGTAAACCGCCACATTCTGAAAGCTGACCTGCTCAGACAAGCGTAGGTCTTTGCCGTCCAAAAGCAGCCCCGTATTCCACCGCGACAAATACTCGCTTACCTCACCGGATTTTGCGAACTCAGCGCCTTCTCTGCGCAACAGGGTTCTACCAAACACCAGGCTTTGCATAGACCGGTGCAGCTGCTTGCGCAGCGCCTTTCCTATCATGCCGTCTTTCTTAGGGAATAAACTTGGAAACATGCACCTTGAGCTTTTTACGAATGAGCCGTTTTACGGATATGCGAACGTAGCGCATAATCCCAGCAATACCGCGTCATCGTTGCGCGGTCCTTTGGACTGCAAACCGACTGATATCCTGCGCCGCACGCTTCGCGCGCCGCGCCGCCATCTCGTCCAGAAATGCATCCCCGCGCTCTCGGGGGGCTTCGGGATCTTGCTGGGGAATGAAGTCATTTTTTAGGTCAGCCTTGCTGTCATATTTAACATAATCCTCATTATCGACCTCAGCGCCATCCGATGCGTCAAAAACCCTCACCATCCCGCTTTTTTTCTTTTTCACCCTCACGCCGACTTTCCAAAACCGGCTCCTCGACCACCGCCTCGGCACGCTCCAGGAATCCGGCATAGTCCGCTTCAATCCCCAAAGTCGCAAAGCGGTACGCCTTGCGTGCCTTCGCCTCACCTTCGGCAGGGATCGGGCGCACCCCGCAATGCTTGCCGCGCTCATAAAAGGTAAAGCCCTTCTCCTTCAGCAACCGTTCAAGCTCAGCCTGCGATGCGGCATAGGCCAGGATTGCACGCAGCTCTTGCGCCAGTGCTTCTGTCTTGGTCAGGCGCGCCCCGCGTTTTTTCATCTCCTGGGCTTTGCGGCCTTCACGGGTCTCGCGGCGTTCTTGCTTTTCCTTCGGGCTCGACGCGATGACCTCGGCCTGTTTTAGCTCCGGATAATTGGTCCGCGCGCTCAGCTCGAGCTCCCGCTTAGCGGCGTCAAACGCGGCTTTGGTCAAGCGCAGCCGTTTGACATCACCACGCTCATTGGCGCTGATCATCAGGTGGTAGTGCAGGTGCTCAGCATGGTCGCGGTGCAGCGCGCCGTAGACGATATTGCGCGGGCAACGTTTCTGGATGAACTCAAGCGCCAGCAATCGCAGCTTCTCGCGCACATCACGGCTTTGGCCGCACGCGCGCGTGTCGATGGAAAGGATCTCGTTGATAGAGATAATTGCCCGCCCCGACGTCGCCCTAAGCGCTGCGCGTTCGTTTCGAACTCCTGGGCAATAGTGCCAGGATCGCGCGCGAATAGGTTGTGGTGCAAATCGAAAGCGCGGTCGGACTTCTTCGTCGCTCATATAGGCGGCGAGCTGCCCGAAACTGGGCTCTTTGCGGCTCATGCTTTTGATAATCATCGCGGGCTCAATTTATCATCTACAAAGCCTCGATGAGCGCCTCCAGCTCCTGGAGCTTCGAGAGCGCGCCAGCCTCATCCACAACGTGCCGGACCACATTGGAGTGATGCGCCATTTGGTTCACAATTGTTGGCGATACTGGCCAGCAGGAAGCGTAGCTCTTTGAGCTCGGCTTCCACGCCGCTGGCGCGCAGGCTGCTGCCCCGGATCTGCGCAAGGGCTCCTTCGCGCAGGACCGTCGCAATCCCCATGCCGTTGCCCTGCCCGTATGCCTTCAGCTCGCGGTAATCGCCGACCGGCAAGCGCACCGATACATCCTTGTATTGGCGCTTGGTCCGGTCGCGGTAGTCGCGCTGATATTGGGCAGAATTGGCGGGCATGGCATCACGGGGGTTAGGGCTGGCGGGGTGAATGAAACGGCTACCTAGCTGGGTCATTCGGCGGCGGGGCGGAGCCCCAAGTGGGCACGGTCAGCGTCACGGGGGTCATTTTTTAGGGGCGCTCCCCTGAAAGCGGGGTTGAGGGGCTGGCCCTCACAAGATGTCTTTCGTTGTAAGGTCTCGGGATTCCTTACAACGAAAGATGCAATCTTGCAATCTCACCTCACGGTCAGATTAGCACTGTCGTTATAGTTTCTCAAAAACGCGGTTGATGTCAAAATTTTTGAACCGCTTCACCAAATATTCACGCAAGGGATAGGTTCAAAAAGGGGCGGGTGAAAAAGAAAAAGGGGGCGTTAGCCACCCTCCTTTATCCCGTCCCCGTGCACAAGACACAGCCACCTGTCGTTCATGATATCCTGCTCGCATCGTTGCCCACAGTCGGAACACATTGGTCGAGCTTGCAAGCATTCTGGGCACTCTCCCCAGTCATCATCGAGCTCCTCATACGGAAAGCGTCCCTCACAGCTCGAACATCGCGGTCGTCCTGGGCGGGTATCTTCTGTAAAACTTCAGCCTTCACAATGAAAGCTGCCCTCATACTCCGGTTGCTCTTCTTCGTACTCGTTGTGAATGGTCCAGCCGGTCAGGATATGGAGTCGTGCAAGTAGCTCATTCATCGGACTCCATGCGCTGTCAAAACCAAGAAACGTCACTCCGTTTTCCTCGGTTATCCCCTCAAGGTTTGGGTTCCATTTGGACCCAGTATTCTCAACCATCCAGTCGTAATCCCAGCCGTTGAAACCACACAGATCATCCGCAGAAAATCGGTCCGGATAAAGCTTGTGGAGATTAAAACGGGTCACCGCTTTGCTCGGCTCATCCATCTCAAAATCAGGTGCAAAGAAGGCCTGCACCTCATCTAGTGGAGCGTGAATGTCCACCTCATTGAATACCCAGTTTGGCATAGTCAAAAATCAGAAAATAAAAACCGCCGACCACCTCTCGATCATCGACCCCGCCTTGTCATCCCGCGTTAGCCGAAGCGGTCAAAGCGGAGCGGGAACCGTTCGCGTCAGCGCGGTTTTTGACGGCAAGGCGGCGGGATACAATGCGAGGATGATGGTGCCCCTCCCCGCCCTCGAAGGAGCTCAGCTCTGTCGCCAGTGATTTCCAGACCGAAAAAAAGAGCCCCCCAATCGGGGGCTCTCTCAGTTTCTAAAAGAGCGAAAGCTGAACGGGTTTTCCGTCGCCTTTCGTCTCAAGCCAAGCCGTCACGTAAGCCAGCGGCCCACCAGCGTCCTCGACCTCTGCGCGGGGGCAAAAGTGCGAGCGATACCCGGTTTCAGATATCGGATGGGGGCTGCGGTCTTCGCTCAGGATTTCCAGGTGGGCAGTGCCAGCGTAGACGAAGGCATCCGCGCACCAGCGGATGATAAGGCGCTGTTTGCGCCATATCAGCTCAAGGGTTTCGTACTCATCGGGCATAACACCATCCCCTTAGAAGTCGAAGCCCAGCTGCGACGGTTTCACCGGCGCGGCGGTTTTGGTGTCGGACATGACCGGCGCTTGCTGTTCACGGTCCTCGGCCTTCTCCTGCACAGTTGGTGTCGGATTATCTGCCTTGGGCTCGACCTCGTGGTTCTCAGCCTTGCGGCTCAGACGGTACTTCCAAAGCCCGAGATGATGGGCAGGCGTGTACCACACTTCGCGAATTTCCCAGCTCAGGGTGTTCCCGACGATAATCTCAGCGGGAACGTTCCAAAGGCTCAGCTGGATGTAGCACATCAGTGCTGCCATCCGGTCCACATCAATCGCCTGCACCCAGAGCTTGTCGGCTGGATTATAGCCTGCACTGGTCATCACTTTCACCAGTGCCAAAATCATCCCCCCTGCCCCGCAAGCTGGTTCGCCTGCGGTCAGGAACGGTTGGGTCTCGAGTTTATCCAGCTCATTTGCGAAGGTCAGCTGGGCCATCATTTCTGAAAGCTCTGGCGGGGTGAAGAACTGTCCTGCGTCTTTGTTGGCAATCTCGAGCTCCATGTAGAGCGGCCCGAGAATGTCACGCGGTTCGCTGTCCAGCGCCTGGACAAGGCATCCCAGAAGTTTTGGGAACGCCTGCTGATCATCAGGCTTGTAGCCTTTGATGATGGTCAGATATTCCGCCTCGCGGGTGGGTTCCTTCCAGACGCTGTTGTGCAAGCTACACGCTGCCATCGTCACGAAGTCTTTGAAAACCTCGTAGCGGTGTTTGTACGGTGCGAGCTCCCTGAAGGTCTTCTTGAATGCTGCCAAAACAGCATCACGGCTTGGTTCTCCCATGCCTCTTCTCCCCTGATTGGGGTCTGTTCGAGGCTGGCATCCACCAGTCTCGAAAGACTGATGGTTGGATTGGTGATCGCCCTGAGGCGGTCAGGAAGAATTGTGCGAGGAAAGGGAGATTTGTCAAAAGAATGTGCCCGCGAGTATTGCAGGGGCTCGAATTGCTTCCGGTGTGGTCGGGTGAAATTCAAGAGCGCCCCGCTCTGGTGCGTGTTTTTCAGCCTGAAAAAGTTTTGATTTTTCGCCGTTTTTCAGTATATTATTGGTGGTCATAAATAGAAAATGAAAAGATAAAAAACGGGGTGATACGCTCACCCCGCAAAGCGGTCATCTCGGCTAGTATTCGTCTGCTAGCAAAATGGTCAAAACCCTGTTTGTCACTTCCGGGTCAGTCGGATCGGGTGACAAATACTGTGTCGTGATGTCGTAGTAATCAAACTTCCAATAGAGGCGGTCACCTCAAAAGTTGAATGCTCCGAAGTCATGTTCGCCGTAAGGATCGTTATCCGGCGTGAAGGTATCAAAGCTGCGAACCTGCTGGATAATCTCATCTTGCTCGGCCTCAGGAAGACTGAAAATCCCTTTGGTGAGAATTACGGTGCATCCCTGAAAGGTTTTTCGCGCTGAGTCATTGAGTGCTGCTATCTCGCGGCATCGCTTATTGTGTAACGTCATAATCAAACGTAAAAAAATAAAACGCCCCAGCCTTGCAGCTGAGACAGAGAAATTCCACCGCGCCCTCCCCTCCAGGCTGTCAAAGCGAAAGCGGGAACCGTTCGCGCCGCGCCCGAAAGGGCCAGCGGCAGCGCGGTTCTTGACGGCCCAGGGGTAGCGGTAGAATTACTCGGCTCAGTGCATCCCCCCCCTCTCCTTTTTACCACCCAAACGCTCTTACCCGTGTAACATTTGAAACGATGAACATCGCGCAAGCAAAATGCATTCCACTGGTGTCGTACCTCGAGCGCCAAGGACTCAGCCCACAAAAATCACGCCAAGGTGGGCGGGAATTGTGGTATCACTCGCCGATCAGGGACGGGGATGAAAACCCGTCTTTCAAAGTGGATACGGTCAAGAACCTTTGGTTTGATCATGGAGCCGCCACCGGCGGAACCATCCTCGACCTCGTTCGGGAGCTGTTCGCCTGTGATGTGCGGGACGCGCTCGCGCACCTGGACAAGACCGGACTCTACTCCCCTGCCCTCGCCTCGCCGACCACTTCATCTAAAATATCGCGCGGCGCTTCGCGCCGATCTGATGCTGGGCCGAAAAAACCGGCCGCTGCGGGTGAAAAAGAAAAAAGTTGGGCCTTTGAGCTGGTCTCATCCGGGCCACTTCAGCACCCTGCCCTGCTGCAATATCTCACGAAACGCGGTATCGACCATGATATTGCCCGTGAATACCTCTCTCAGATCGACTTTAAACCCCCTCACAGCGTGGGGAAGTACTTTGCCCTCGGTTACCCTTCCGGCGATGGGTTCGAGGCACGTAACGCGCTGTTTAAGGGCTTTGTGGGAACAGGCAAGGCGGTGACCTTCCACGATAAGCCAGAAGCGAGCGTACTTCAGGTCTTCGAAGGCTTCATGGATTTCTTGTCCTACCTCTCAAAAGACGCCCCAAGCCAGCCGGTGGGGGCGGTGCTGGTGCTCAACAGCACGAACCTGTGGCGACGTGCCCTGCCCTTCCTGGATGATCCGCGCTTTGATGAGGTCCGTTTGTATCTCGATAACGACGCGGCGGGCGACGCGTCGACCCGCGCACTCTTTGAAAACGCGCAAAATGCCGCCAAACTTGCTGATATGCGCAGCTACTATGAGGGATATGAAGATCTCAACGCATGGCTGTTGGGAAAAAAAGGGATAAACTTCCTTTTTTATTTTTCAAAAATAGAAAGCAACAACTTGAGCTGACAGAGGGCCGTAAGGCTCTCTGTTGTTGTTTAATATGTTTAATAAAACAACGTTTAATATGTTTAGGGTCAAAATAATGGCTTAGAATCAGTATGTTACGGGTGGTAAGGTGAACGTTTATGGGAGCTAAAGTGAAAGGATATGGGAGCAGTCTGCGTTTAAGGTGAATGTTTATGGGAGCTAAGGTGAAAGGATATGGGAGCAAAGGTGAACGTTTATGGGAGCTGCTGAGTGGTGAGCCTAAGTGATTGTAAACAAGCCGAAAAAGCACCCTATTTTTGGTAAGGTGTATGTTTGTGGGGTCTATAGGTGAACGTTTATGGGAGGATGCACCCAGAACGCTGATAACAAAGGGAAAAAACGCCTAAGGTGTATATTTATGGGGCTCATAGGTGAACGTTTGTGGGAGGGGGCTCAAGGTGTTGTAATCTATGGGACTTTCATATCAGCCTATGCAGGCGATCTTTTCCAAACGTGTACGTTTTTGTGCGGATAGGTGAACGTTTATGGGAGCAAGTGGAGAGCCTACTCACGAAATTTTCGAAGAAAACTTGCATCTTGTCCAAAATATGTAGAATGGTGAACAGAGAAACGGTAACCTCATTCACCTATGAAAAAAGAACTCAAAAAACAAAGCAAAGACAAGCAGATACTCAAAAAGCATGTCGCAGCGATTCACATCGGTGCGAAGCTTTCGCTGCTTCAGCGTAAGCTTGTGAACGCGCTGCTCTACAACGCCTACGAGGGGCTTCTCACATCAAGAGAGCATCAAATTAATGCGTCAGTGCTCTGTGAGATGATCGGTTTTGATAGCAACAACACAAACTATCTCAAAGCTTCCTTGAAGGGTTTAATGGAGACAGTGGTCGAGTTTGACGTTTTAGAAGATGACGGGAAAAGTTCTTGGGAAGCTATGGTGCTGCTTCCTTATGTGAAGCTCAAGGACGGTGTCTGTACCTATCGCTATGAGCAGGCATTGGCTGAAAAACTCTATCACCCAGACGTATACTCTAAGATCAACCTGAGCGTCCTGCGAGACATGAATAGCGCCCACGCCTTGGTGCTCTATGAAAACTGCTACCGCTATGTGGATATCGCCCATACTCCTTGGTGGGATGTCGATGTTTTCCGTAAGCTGATGTCGGTCGATCAGATGATCAGCTACAAGCAGTTTAAGCTTCTCAATCGAGCGGTAATTCAACCGGCTATGAAGGAAGTGAACGAGCTTTCAAACATCCAACTGGAGCTGGAAACCAAGAGAAAGGGCCGCACTGTAACAGGGCTTCGATTCATTATCCGACCTAACCCGCAACTCTCATTAGTTGGGATGGATTCGGAAGATGATGTTACGCAAATGCCTTCCTATCAAGCACTTCTAGCAGAAGGGATATCTAAGACCCTTGCCCGTGCCTGGGCGCTCGAACATGACGAACAGTACATCTTCGAGAAGCTCGACCTTGCCAGCTCTCAGGCCGCAAGCGGGAAAATCCGTTCATCGAAGGCTGGCTTTCTCAAGTCGGCTATCGAAGAGGACTATCACAACGAAGATGCACAAAAGAAGAAGACGCTTGAAGCGGCTCAAGACAGAAAATCCACTCGAGAGAAGTTAGAGCGTAAGCTCGAGGCGCTCAAAACGACACAGAGAGAGGCGGAAACTTCATATCGCTGGCATACAGCGGAAATCATCGAAGAAGCCTTCCAGCGGCTCTCTGAGGACGAGAGAGAGGCAGTTACGGCAGAGTTTCAACTCAGCCTTGGAAGCAGCATATACGCAAGCGCCTTCAAAAAGGGTGGCTGGAAAGATCGTTTGACCTTCCCGGATATCAAGAAATTTTGGGAAGCGCGGGGTGTATCACTCCCTTCCCCTGCCGTTTGGGCACAAAAAAAAGGCTCACAGGAGCCGGATATCATAAAAGCGCAGATTGATGAGCTCGAGGAGCAACTGAAACAACCGGTTAAATTGGTTAAATCGAAATAACAGGTTTAATCGGTTCAATCGAAAATATCGGTTTTGCTTCGTAAGATATGTTTGAGATAGGTGGACTTCGGAACGAGGCCTGCCTTTTCTTCGAGCTTCGCAAGCTCAGCTTTGGTGAACTTGATCGCCACAATCTCAGACTCTTTGTCCTCAGCGCGTTTCGGTTTGCGTCCAACAGTTTTGGGCGCAAGAATGGATTTTGGTTCATTCGGTTTAACCGAATTAACTGATTCAACCTTTTTGAAGGTGGAGAGGTCATTTTTCTTAGGCATAATGCTGCTCGAGGTAAGAAAGTAAGGTGTCGAACTGTGCTGCCACGTCGCGATAGGTGTAGCGAGCGAGGGCGTCTTTTTCCATCATCTGACGGATAGAAAGCTCTTGTTCGAAGATGGTATCAAATACGCGGGAGAACTTCAGCGGAAGAACTGCTATCCCCTCCCCTATCGCGTGATCCACAACGGCTTTGATGTTCTTCGCGTCCTCACTGTCAGCCCAATCCTTGAAGGCTTCACCCTTCCGCTTCACCAGCTTCGTCGCCACGACGACGATGTTCTTGTTGTATGGCAGAAGCTCGTTGATCGTGTGAATCCCCGCATGGATGCACTTCAGCTCATTGTAGATGGGCACCAGCACCACGTCTGATTGTGAGACCGCTGATACAATACTAGGCCGCGCATCGCGCGACATGAGACCGGCTAGGTCAAACACCACGTCGATTCCTTCAGGAAAGTCCGGAAACTCTTCATCGGGTTGCAGCGAGAAAAGCCGCTCCTCAGGGAGGATGGTGTCCAAAAGGTTGTAGGGTTCGTTGGTCGCCAGGGCGTATTCCCGGTCGAGCGCGATGTTCACGGCGAGCGGGGTTTTCCCTGCTGAGCCCTTCATGTTGTAGACGGTTATTTTCATGCAGCTGAGTATATGGATAAACCGAAATAACGCAAATAACTTGTTGTTTCGATTTTACCAGTTAAATCAGTTAAACCGAAATAACCTATTTATATTGTCTGCTGGAAGGTTAGTGTTGGGTTTAGGTAAAACCTGTTTAACTGGATAAATCGGTATAACTGAAATAACTGAAACTTTGAGCGAGCTAGGGAACCTCGAAGGCAGGATTAAAGCTCAGGCAATGAAACAGCTGGGTCGGCAAGCTCTTGGTTCAGGCTGATTGAACCATCAATGATGAACAGGACGAACACCTCTTGGTCGCATATCGTGTAGTAGATGTTGAAGGCCTTGGCGTAGATGAGGCGAAATAAACCCCGCTCGGGGTTGTAGACGTGCCCAAGGCGGGGGAACTGCGATAGGTTCTCGGTCGTGAAGGCGTAGATGGCGCTTAAGAACTCATCAGCGTGAGCCACGCTATACTCGCACTTGTAGCGATAGATTTCCCCAAGGGAATCTTCCGCCGTTTGGGTGATAATGACCTTCATGCTTAGCTAGTTGGTGTCTTAAACTTCGCTCGCATGGTCTCCAGGTGAGTAAGGGTCATCTCGCTATAGCGCCCTGCGGCAACATCTTGCAGACCACGCGCGATTCCAGCTTCGACCTGCCCTTTGAAGAGGCGCTCAACTTGCTGAATTGACATCGTGATAGCCACCGGGCGGTTTTGCTTGGTGATCACTATAGGTTCGTGCTGCGCAGCATCTAGGTAGCGCCCGAACTCTTTGCTCGCGACCGAAGCGGTCATAGTCTTCATGCTCATAGTCCTTGCACTTAGAGGGTAATATCCACATTATACGGAAAATCCGGAAAACGCAAAGTTTTCCGGATCACATTGTAAGCAGTCAAAGAGTAGGGGAGAGGCTTAGTCCACTCCTTCGATAAAGGTCTCTACGAAGCTTTTGATCTTTTCGATCACGCGGTCGGCGATACTGCGGCGCTCGCGTAGGGCAGGGCGCTTTTCCATGATCCCGATAACATCATCTCGCATGGGGGTTTTTTCAGTGAAGAGGTAATTGGCCAGTACCTTGTCCAAGGCCTCACGTTTGAGGCCTTCTTCCTCGCTCAGGGCTTCAAGCGCTGCCTGCTTCTGTGCGGCCCAGTAGCTGTCAAACTCCTCGCCCAGGTCATCGCTTGGGGTCAGGCGCGCGAAATGCTGTTCGATGAATTGTTCGATCAGCTCTTTCTTGCTGCGAAGCTGCGCCTCGGTATCGAGGGCGTCACTGATGGCCTTGCGGGCCTTGGCCTGCTCTGCGGGCGGCTTGTCCGCCATGTTGCGTAGCAGGTTGATGATGTAGCTGACGTTGATCTTGTCCCGGCTGATAAGCTCAATCTCGAAATCAAGGTCATCAAGGATTGAAACCTTCTCCTTGGCCTTGTCACCACGTACCTTGTCATAGAGGTCGAGATATTTACTGCGGTAGTCGGCGAAGGTCTGTGGGTCGATCGGCAGGCTCTCAGGGTCGAACTGCGTGAAACACTCGAGTACGTTCTTAACCCGGATCACCTCGCGGAAAGCCTTAATGAAGGCGGCTTCATCTTCTTCCGTCAGCAGGTCATCGACGCTGTCCACGGTTGGCGTGATCGCCAGTAGCGCGGCTGCGGCCTCCTCGAATTTCTTCAGGTAGTCTTCATAGGGCGCAAGGATGATCTCTTCCTGCGCGTCCTTGTTGGCAAAGAGCTCTATGGCCTTATCAGTTGCGGGCTTGAGGTTTCTGAAGGCCACCACGTTCCCCTGGGACTTCTTGGTCCCCATGATGCGGTTTGTGCGGGAATAGGCCTGTATCAGGCCGTGGTGCTTGAGGTTCTTGTCCACGTAGATGGTATTGAGGGCTTTGCTATCAAAGCCGGTCAGGAACATGTTCACCACCAGCAGGATATCGACCTCGCGGTTCTTCACGCGCTTTCCGATGTCCTTGTAGTAGGCATAGAAGAGCTTGCTGTCGCGGGTGTTGTAGTTGCTACCATAGGTGGCGTTGTAGTCCCCGATAAAGCGCTCGAGCGCGTCCCGGCTGTGGGTGTTCACGGGGCGGGTATCATCGGGCAGGTCGTCCCCGGTTCCCATACCGTCTGCCTCAGCATCCTCTTCATTGGCCTGGTAGGAAAAGATCGTCGCGATCCTGAGATCGTGTTCTCCAGCGTCCTTCTTGCGCTTGAAAAGCTCGTAGTAGGCGATGAGGGTTTTGACGTTGGACACAGCCATGATGGCGGTGAAGCTTCGGTCGTGGGTCTTCCGGTTGTGGTTGGCAATGATGTAATCAGCGATGAGCTCGAGGCGGGCAGGGGCCTCCATGACCTCAGCGGTATCTATCGCCTCGACCTCGATATCCTGCACCCCGTCCTTGCTCTTGAAGGTACGGATATACTCGACGGAGAACTTCAGAACGTTCTCGTCCCGGATTGCGTCTGTGATCACGTACTTATGCAGGCACTCCCCAAACAGGTCTTTGGTTGTGCGCTTTCCCATGGCGTTTTTGGCCGCATTCTCGGCGAAGATCGGCGTTCCGGTAAAGCCAAACATTTGCACGTTTCCGAAAAATTCGGTGATGCGCTTGTGGGTCTCGCCGAACTGACTGCGGTGACATTCATCAAAGATGAAGACCATGCGCTTGTCTTTGAGGTCGTCCATCACCTTCAGGTGGCGCGGGTTACTGATAGCGGTGTTCAGCTTCTGAAGTGTGGTCACGATGAGGGGTGTATCATTGGCAAATTGCTTCACCAGGTTGGCGGTGTTCGTGGTCGCGTCCACGCTCCCTTCAGAGAAGCTGTTGAACTCCTTGATGGTCTGAAAATCTAAGTCCTTGCGGTCCACCACAAAGACGACCTTGTGAACATGGGGGCTCTGGGTGAGGATCTGCGCCGCTTTGAAACTGGTCAGCGTTTTCCCCGACCCGGTGGTGTGCCAGATATAGCCGTTCTTGGTGGTGGTCTGAACGCGCTCCACAATGCGCTCGACTGCATAGAACTGATAAGGCCTCAGCGCCATCAGAAGCTGGTCGCTCTCGTGCAGCACGATGTACTTGGTGATCATCTTGCTGAGCGTGCATTTCTCAAGGAACTCCTCGGCGAACTCACTCAGCTGGCGGATGGTCTTGTTTTCCTCATCTGCCCAAAAGAAGGTCTGCTTGAAGTCGCGCCGGTTGACCGGCGTGTTCGCGTAATACTTGGTGTTCACCCCATTGCTGATTACGAAAAGCTGGATGAAGCCAAAAAGCCCATATCCTGCCGAAAAGCTGTGCCGGTGGTAGCGGTTGGTTTGATTGAAGGCCTCCTTCATCTCGAGGCCGCGTCGCTTCAGCTCGACCTGTACAAGGGGCAGACCGTTCACCAGCAAGGTGACGTCGTAGCGGTTCTTGTAGCTGCCCTCCATCGTGATCTGATGGGTAACTTGGTACTGGTTCTTGCACCACTGCGCTTGGTTTATCAGCTCGATGTAGCCGGTCGTGCCATCGTCCTTGGTGAAATCCACCTTGTCGCGCAAGGTTTTGGCCTTCTCGAAGATGTTCCCGCGTGCGAGCTTGTTCAGCACCTGCTTGAATTCAGCCTCGGAAAGACTGGTCTTGTTGTGGACCTCCAGCTGGCGCTTGAGATTGCTGACCAGATCAGTCTCGTCCTTGATGGTCACGCGGTCCCAGCCCAGGGTTTCAAGCTGGGCTATCAGAGCGTCTTCAAGCTGTTGTTCGGTTTGTGTGCTCATAGGACCAAAGGGTTATGCGGGTGAAAATAAAAACTAGACGAACATCTGTTGAAGCAGGCCAGCCTTGAAGCTGTGGGCGTGGGTCACCTCTTGCGCCACAAGGTCGATCTTGCGGTCGAGGGCTGAGAGGAAATCAGCGATTTTGCGTTGTTCGGCGGGGTGGGGAAGGGAGACGTTATACATTTTTCGGATAACACTCGGGTGAGCTTTTGTTTGGTAATCGAAGGCTAAGCGTTCATGTTGGAGCTTCAAGCAAGAAAACACAAAACCATAGACCAATCTGTCATTGAGGATCCTCAGATATCCGGAAACGTTAGTAACGGAGAACTTTTGGGCCTCTCTAAGGAAGAGGTGACCTCCGCCGTCAATTGACCAGGTGATTAGAGGCTCATCGAACATGAAGTTACCGTAACGACCAAATTCACCATCACCCGCTGCGGATGATGAAAAAACAGGATAATTCCCTGGTGTTCCTGCCAAGTCATTCTTGGATATCACCTTACCTCGACCAAGTTCGATGTATCCGTCTCGGATTAAATCATCTAACCGCTTCTCTTCCCAATCCGGGAAGTTGTTCCCGTCGTTATCCTTGAACCTGATTTTCTGGGAAAACAGCTGCTGCACGCAGCCTTTTTTGTAGTCCTCAAGCAGGGCCTTCTTGCGCGAAAGGTGGGCGATTTTCTCGTCCACTGCTCCAAGGAAAGAGGCGATCTTACGCTGCTCAGGGAGGGAGGGGCTAGCTGTTTTTATTGCATTCAGGTCAGGGCGATTTATCTTCGGCAGTCCCGTGCGCAACGATACTGCTGTTGCTGCCGATACAAACCGCTCGCCTAGCATCAGTTGAAGTAGAAAATCTGTATCACTGACATCTACTTTACCCCAAATAGGATACATGTCGGCACTGCATATGCCCGAAAATTTTGGCCGGGCCACTTTGTTAAGGTTAGGTCGTATTTTTGAATATACGAGCGCGTGCTCATCGAAGGAATACTTTCCTGATTTCATCCCATCTTCACGAGCGCTGCGAACCTTCATAAGTGTTCCCGTGCCACTTTTTATATTGTCAGGCGCAACATGGGGCATGGATGCGTAGGGCTCATGCTTAGGGTCAACTTGACCGCTTGCGATCTCGATAAGTTCGCCAAACCTACTCTTAGTCCAACGGCCCTCAAATTCTGGAAACCGCAGCTTTGGCACGTTCTCTTTCTGTGTTTGTGTCATGGGCGCGGCTTAGAAATTAAACGGGGAAGGGATGCCAAGCTCCCGGGCGTACCCCGCGATGGTGGCGTCGCTCAAAGCCATCTCGGCCTCAATGCTTTGCAGCTCAGCCGTCACTGCATTCAGGTCGATGGGCTCTTCCTCTTCGAAGGTATCCACGTAGCGGGGGATATTGAGGTTGTAGTCGTTCTCGGCCACATCGGTGATCGGCGCGACATAGGAATAGCGCTCAAGCGTTTCACGTTTGGCGTAGGTCTCGATAATTTTCTCGACGTGTTCGTCGGCCAGGTGGTTCTGATTGCCCTGCTTTTCAAAATCGCGGCTGGCGTCGATGAACAGGATGTCCTGATCATGCACGCGGCATTTCTTGAGCACCAAGATACAAGCGGGGATGGACGTTCCGTAAAATAGGTTTCCCGGAAGCCCGATCACCGCGTCGAGGTAGTTCTGTTCCTTGATGATGTATTCTCGGATAGCGCCTTCAGCCCCACCCCGGAATAATACTCCATGCGGCAACACAATCGCCGCTGTGCCGTTGTCCGCCAGCTGGTGGATCATGTGCTGCACAAAGGCAAAGTCAGCCTTGGACCCCGGTGCCAGGCGTCCGTAGATACTGAACCGGTCATCGGTCTCGTTCAGCGGGTTATCCGCGCCCTTCCACTGCGCTGAGAACGGGGGATTGGCCACCACGGCCTCGAACCGCTCCATGATGTGCTGTGGCTCTTCGAGCGTGTCTTCCTGCTGGATATCAAAGCGGCTGAAATGCACGTCGTGCAGGATCATGTTCATCCGTGCGAGGTTGTAGGTCGTGCGGTTGAGCTCCTGCCCAAAGAACTCACCAACCTCGGCTTCCTTGGCGATACGCAGCAGCAGCGAGCCAGACCCGCAAGCGGGGTCATAGGCTGATTTGATCTTGGATTTTCCGAGGGTTACCACCTTTGCAAGGATTCGGCTGACCTGCTGCGGGGTATAGAACTCACCGGCCTTCTTTCCGGCCCCTGAGGCAAACTGCCCGATCAGGTATTCGTAAGCGTCCCCTAGGACGTCGGCGTCGATCTCCTCGAGGCGGAAATCAATCTGGTCGAGGTGGGCAAGTACTTTGGCGATTAGCGTGTTGCGGGCAGCAGGGGAGCGACCAAGCTTGGTGCTGGCCAGGTCAATATCCTCAAATAGTTTATTGAAGTCATCTTCGCTGTCATTGCCCATCGTGCTTTGCTCGATGGCGTTCAGGATGCTTTGCAGGTCCTCAAGAATGAAGTTACCAGCGGTTTCTTCGTCATCCTCATCGACCTTGACGTTCCCACGCGCAGCAATGGCGCTGAACATCTCAACAGGTTTCAGAAAATACCCCAGTTTCTCAAGGCTCTCTTCGCGGATGGCCTCGAGGTCGCCCTCATCGGTCACCTCGGCGTAGGACTTCACTTCCTCGGTCTCGAGCAGCTTATTGGCGAAGAGGTTTTGCTTTTCAGACAGGTACTTGTAGAAAATAAAACCCAGGATGTAGTCGCGGAACTCATCGGCATCCATCTTGCCGCGTAGCTCGTTGGCAATGTTCCAGAGTTGGCGCTCTAGGCGCTGTTTTTGTGCTTCAGTCATGGGGTTCCGTTAAGATGTATGGCCGGTGTCGCTAACACCTTATGGAAAAAGGGTAAAATCGCAAGGGAACATGGTCGCGTACCAGGCTCAAAACTTTTGGTGTTTATATCTGATACTTAAGCCGACGCTGTACGAAAGCGGGTTTTGATCCCTCAAGAACGGTCACTACATTCGCGTTAGTGCGAGCCTCTTCAATAGCCCCACATTCGTAGGTAAATTTGTAGTTCTTATGCTTTTCAAGCTTCACATATATGATCTGCTCGGCATCAGCGCCGATTGCAAGATTAGGATTGTGGGTTACTAGTATAACCTGTCGGTTTTTTTTCGCGCTGCGGATACATTTAGCAAGGACAGAAAAGATGCTGTCATTATCGAGGTTGTCTTCGGCTTGGTCAATGATCAAAGGTGTATTTTCCATATCCAAGTGGAGATAGAAAACAAGCAGAAGAAGACCCTTTTCACCTGGTGATAACTGAGTCAAATTCTTGTCACCAAGGCGAAGCTCATACATGGTCTCGATAAAATCAAACGAAAACAGAAAATCGCAAAAATCCTTAGAAGATTTATTTTGTCTAAGCTGCTTAGCAAAATCATGCTCTTCAATTTTTTTCAAAACTAACTCGCAAAACACATAAACCGACTCAAAGTCTCCCCAATTTACTTCAGACATATATTCCCTAAGAGCTTTCTCTCCATCACTTTGGAATGGGCCCTTAACTGATTTACTAATGAACTCAAAAAAGCGGTCAGGGAAATTAGAAGCAAGAACAAAGGATGCTTCAATACCCACGTGAAACTTATCTTCTTTAAATATACTAAGCTTTTCCTCAACACTTTTTTTGAGCTCAACATAGAAGGATAAAACTAACTTTTTAGCGTCAAATATATCCTTAGAAATCACCTTGCGCTGACTGATAAGCGCCGCAATCTCAGTTTCAAGCTCTTCCTCTATATATGCGATTTGCTTTTGAATATGACGGATGGTCTTAGAGCCAGGCTGATCTTCATCTCCAAGGAGAGTAGATTTTTGTTTCTCGATCTCAGCTATCTTGTACAAATAGTTCTGGTATCGTTTTCCAGGCGCACTCAACTTTTCTTTCAGTGACGAAATAGCTGTTCCCAATGCTTCGACTGCTGCTTCAATATCAGGGATACTTCCATAGTCAGTGACTTCGCCAAAGCCTTTTTCTACGTTAAACTGAAGCTCACTATCCTTTGTTAAGGCAATGATTTCGGCTTTGATGGTCTCGTTGAGCGCGACGAGCGTCGAGTTATCAAAGTTGACCGAAATGATATCGTCTGCGCTAAGCCCAAGATCAATGCAGAGTTCGGCAATACTCACCTTCTCAGACTTAATGTGCAATTTAAGATCGGAGAGTTTACTAACGAGCCTTTTAAGCTTTTCAGAACGTTCCTTGGCGTTAGCAAGTTGCCCTGTCAGCCTTTTTTTATGAGCGTCCAGGCCCACGAGCAATGCGTTGAGCGCCTCTATATCCTTACTATTGGCTTGTTGCTCCGGGCTTTCGGCGGAGGGCTGTGGTACTTCATCTGGGGTGGACGCCTCTAGCGCTTTGAATTCGGCCTGTAATTTATCAAGTTCTTTCTTCAGGGCATCCTTAAACTCGGGTTTGTTTCGGTTTTTAAGCTCGTCAAGACGGTGGTGAAGCTCTCGCAGCTTTTTCTTAAGGTCACTTACCTTTTCTCGACTTTCCTGAGTTTTAAAATCTTCAAGTTCCTTGAAATTATTTTGATTAAGCCGATCACTCTGTTCAACATGAGAAAAAACTACATTTTCGATTTCAGTTTGAAACTGTCGAGCTTCTTGAATTTCGTTTGTAAGAGTTTCGAAATAGTTCTGTGGAATATACTTCACTCTTTCGGGTGCAGTATGCTGGACACCTTCACTTAAGTTCTTAGAAGCTTTGTTACCATCTGCCCAAGTCAATGCGGCGTCAAAATTTTCAGCATAACCTCGCTGTCGAAATTTTATATTTCCACGAGTATTAGCAAGGAACGAGAAACTATCCTCTGAACGAGAATTTCCTAATAACCCAAGAATGTCTGCAAGAGCGCTTTTTCCACTTCCTTTATTTCCAATAATCGCCGTCAGTTCAGGATTTAGGGGTACATCTACATTTTTAAACCAAAGACCATTGCCACCTTCGTAGGTAGCAACTTTTTGTATCTTCAAATGATCGATAAATTTCGTTGATTCGGAACGCCTGCGCCGAAGCACTAAGGGCTCTTCTCCTATAAAAACTCGTGCATCGGGCTCAAAAAGAGTTTGCTTTAAGCCATCAAACGTCGGATTTGCTTTGATCCAGGTCGATTCGAAACCGGTGACGTCGCCGCTAAGGCGCTCGAGGTCTTCAAAAGAATGCGCATCACTTGCATTAAAGACCGGTTTCTTCTGTGCTTCGCCCTCGTTGTATCGCTCAGTATTAAGAAAGTACTCTGTACTGTCGCCCCCACCAAAAAACCCGTGAACGGCTTTATCAATTTCCTCAGCGATACTAACTTTTCGCGGTGAGCCAGTATCTTTAGATTTCATCCCGTCGTTTTTCGCGGGAAATATAAGCAGGTACGGTTCTGCTTTACCAAATGTCCTTTTGAGTGCTTCATGGACTTCCTTAAGACTCACTGTCGCTTGTTCAAAATCTGTTTTTGTGGAAAGGTCAGCACATGAAATTTCTACACCATTGGCATCGTTAATATGTGTCTTCAAATTTTGAAGAAATAGGTGGATTTTCTCTTTTGAGCAAACATCCAAATTGTTATCGAAAATGATATGCAAATCTGGGCTATTTCCGCTCTTTCCTATAGCGGCAGAAAGACGGAGCTCTATGTTAAGGAAAAAAACCTTTTTCCCTTCAGAGAAGCGCTTTTGGTACTTTTCAACAGCAAGAAAGTAATTTTCGCAACTAAAGTAGTCGGTCAAACCGAAGACCTCAACGCAAGATTTTTCAAGCTGGTCTAAGTATGTGTCCCATACATCTTGGTCATCGACCTTATATGCATCAGACAACTTTGTCCCTGGCGTATGGATATGAAGGTCCCAACGACGCCAAACTGAACCTCTCTTAGATGTAAATGTCATTTTTGTTAGGCTACTTTATAAAACTTCTAGTTGAGTAGAGTGTATTGGTCTTCCAAGGTTTTGCAATCCTTTGACAAGACATCATGTTCCCATAAACTATACTTTGTAGGACAAGGGCTGGATGCCGGTTTCATCGGTCCCAAAACTCGTCCCATATTGTTTTCCCATAACTTCTAAGATATTTTGAACCCATGAAAGTAGGATATGCACGTGTGTCGTCGGTCGGGCAGAGCCTAGACACACAAATTGACAAGCTTACGGCCTTCGGCTGTGAAAAGGTCTTCAGGGAGAAGCGCTCGGGGGCAACACGCGACAAACGTGAGGCCGTGAACGCTGCACTCGAGTTCTGTAGGGAAGGGGACGTGCTGGTCATCACCAAGCTCGACCGCCTTGCCCGCTCTATGTCTGATCTTCAGGATGTCAGCAAAACCCTCGACCGTAAGGGGGTTGATTTCATCGTGCTCGATCAGAGCATAGACACGACAACGCCTGCCGGTCGCCTTACCTTCCATCTGCTCGGAGCGGTGGCTGAGTTTGAGCGAGACCTGATAGCAGAGCGCCGCAACGAAGGTATCGAGAAGGCCAAGCAGCGGGGCGTGAAGTTCGGTCGCCGTGAAAAGTTGACGGATGCCCAGGTTGAGGAGCTCCGCACAGCTTATGCGGCAGGGGAGACGCGCCAAGAGCTCATGAAGCGCTTTGGTATATCGAAGAGCACCTTCTACCGATTGTGTTCGGTTGGGGCTGCATAACAGCGCCACCCCTCACATTGACAAGCTATGTATAATTCATATATTTCAATGCGTTGACAGAATGAACAGGGCGCTGCAAAGCTTGTTCCCAAAAAAATCGCAACCATCTTGGCCTAGGGAAATCTAGTTGTGAGTTTCAATGCCCGCAGGATAGTCTGCGGATCAGTAATGATAGGCACCAACCCTTTCATAAGGTAGTGTACTGTTATGTTTGAATTTTTATTGGATTAAGAAAATATAATATGAAAGCAACCGAAGCGAAACTTCTCGCATTCCTGAAAAAATCGCCGCAGTTCGTGATCCCTATTTATCAGCGGACATACTCTTGGACGGAGAAAGAGTGTCGCCAACTGTGGGATGACATCATCCGCTCAGGGAAAAACGATTCAGTTTCAGTGCACTTTATCGGCTCAATCGTTTATATTGAGGAAGGGCTTTCCAACAACACTGTTCAGTCACCGCAGCTAGTTATTGACGGGCAGCAAAGATTGACAACTGTGACCCTACTGATTGCCGCCTTAGCAAAGGCTCTTGGCGATGATGATGAGCCGGTGGAAGGCTTCTCTGCAAGAAAACTGCGTAACTATTATTTGCTGAACCCCGAAGAGACAGGGGAGAGGCACTATAAGCTTTTGTTGTCACAAACTGACAAGACTAGTCTAACAGCCATCATCGCAGGAAACGAACCACCCGAAAATCATTCCCTTCGCGTGACACAAAATTTCAAGCTATTCGAAGAGCTTATTGCGAGTTGCAAGGATGGTTTAAGAGCTATTTGCAATGGCCTTGCCAAACTGGTGGTTGTAGATATCGCGCTCAATCGCGATCAAGATAATCCACAACTGATTTTCGAAAGTATGAACTCGACAGGTCGCGAGCTGAGTCAAGCCGACCTAATCAGAAATTTCATTCTGATGGGGCTAGAGCCTGTGTTGCAAACAAGGCTTTACGAACAGTTCTGGAGGCCAATGGAAGTGGCTTTCGGCCAGGAAGCCTACAACACTCATTTTGATGCCTTTATGCGTCATTATCTGACTGTGAAAACAGGTGAAATCCCGCGTCTTGATGAAGTCTACGAAGCGTTCAAGCAACACGCACGTTCCATCGGTGCGATCGATGCTGGGGTTGAACCATTGGTTAAAGAAATTCGCGACTATGCGCGATATTTCTGTGCGATGGCGTTGGGAGCTGAGCTAGACCCAAACCTAAAACTCGCGTTCCATGACCTGCGTGAACTCAAGGTCGATGTGGCCTATCCTTTCCTGCTGGAGCTCTACAACGATTACGCGAATGACGTTTTAAACAAGACCGACTTCGCCGAAGCCATCAGGCTTGTTGAGGCGTATGTATTCCGCCGCGCTATCTGCGCTATCCCCACAAACTCGATGAACAAGACGTTTGCGACCTTCACCAAGGTGCTCAAAAAAGATCGCTACCTTGAAAGTATAAAGGCGCACTTCCTAACGATGCCGTCCTATCGTCGCTTCCCCAAGGATGAAGAATTTGAGCGGGATATTCAAACCCGCGATCTCTACAATTTCCGCAGCCGATCTTATTGGTTGCGTCGATTTGAGAACTTTGGTCGTAAGGAACGAGTGTCGGTGGATGAATACACCATCGAGCATATAATGCCTCAGAACGAAGACCTTTCTTCCGCATGGCAAACAGCTCTGGGTTCAGATTGGGAACGGGTGCATGAAACTTGGCTTCATACCCTCGGAAACCTCACCTTGACCGGATATAATTCTGAATACAGCGACAAACCTTTTACGTCTAAGCGTGACATGAAGGGCGGCTTCAAGGAAAGCCCGTTAAAGGTGAATGCGGGGCTAGGGTTGCTGGAGCAATGGGATGAAACAGCCATCAAGACTCGCGCTAACCAGCTTGCTGAAACTGCGCTGGACGTTTGGCCTGCGCCTGAACTTTCTGCTGAAATTCTTATTGCCTACCGTCCAAAGATAGTTAGCAAAGACAGCTATGCTATTGAGGATCACCCTCACTTAGTTTCGGGCCCAATACACGACTTGTTCATGGCATTCAGAAAAGAGGTTACCGCCCTTGACCCGTGCGTGACCGAGGAGTTTCTGAAGCTGTATGTCGCTTACAAAGCTGAAACGAATTTTGTCGATGTCGTTCCACAAGCTAAACAGCTTCGTATATCTTTGAATATGCGTTTTGCCGATATCAGCGATCCAAGAGGTATCTGCCAAGATGTCTCGGGATTAGGACGCTGGGGCAATGGCGACGTGGAGGTTCGTATGAGCAAGCATGAAGAAATACCCTATGTTATTGGCCTTGTACGCCAATCCCTTGAAAGACAACTAGGCAGTGAGGATGCTGCCTAATGAATTTTAGGAAAAGGGGCTTTGGCATTGCGTGATCCTGGAATCATTTTCCTCCTATTGAACGCATCCGTTGTGTGGGCGGTGATTGCGGGCCTTTTGACGTGGATTCTACGCGCAAAACTCCTGGTGCTGGTCGTGCTCATCGCACCCTACATTATAGGCTCAAGCTTTCGCCATGTGGCCGGGATGCCGGAGCTGGTCGGTATGTATTCAACCTCCCTAATTTATGGCGCGCCAGGTCTCATCTTCGGTATGCTCTATGCGGACTATCAGCGGGTGAAGATGTACTTTGCGCGCACGTCAAAGCTCGCGTTCATGGCGCGTGGGGGCATTGCCCTGTCATCGGTCTACCTGCTGGGGTATTTTGGTCAGCAGATCATCTTTGATAATCCCGGTGTGCGTTTCATCCTTGGCTTCATCGATGGAGGGCAGCGCGCGCAAGAGCTGGTCTCTCAAGTCGATAGAAGCGGCGCATTTACAGCGGGGATCACCATCCTCGCTTCTTTTGGTCTGCTTGGATTTGAGCGCTGGCGTGAAGAGCGCCGCGTTCTGATCGCTGACCGCCAAACCATTCAAAACAATCATGACACCTTGGAGCCTCCCCGTGGACAATCGTAAATGGATTTTTGCCGGTCTGATCGGCTTCGTATTCGTTTTTGCTGGGTATAATCTGTTCAGTTACTTCAAAGAGCAGCAGGCTATTCAAGTTGAGGAAGACCGGCTGGCCCAAGAGCGCCGCGTTGCGAGTGATGCTGAGCGGGCAGAACGCGCCGCCACGCAGGCAGCTGAAAACCAACGTAGCGAAGAGGAACGCCAGGCTCGCATTGCACAGCAAGCTGAAGAGGAAGCTGAGCGGCAGGCTCAGCGTGACCAAGAACGTCTCGAGGCGGAAGCCGCCGCGCGTGTCACGCGGGAAGCGCGTGAACAAGCGGAGCTCGAGGCGGAACAAGAACGCTTGCAGCAACGTATCATACGGGCCCGCACAAGAGAGCAAATCGAGGATTTCAGCCCAGAATTCGTGAGCCAAATTCGAACGCTGTCACCACGATATCTTCAGGCAAACCCTGACGACGCTCTGTTCGTGCATAGCGTTCCAGATAATGCGCGTGTTTACCCTAACGGGTTTGGTCAGGTGGTCTTATACCGAGACCAAAGCACCTTCCTTATGGTAGTGTCTGCTCTGTCCCAAAACCCTGACGTAGTTGATACAATCATCGGACTTGGCGGGGATATCAACGCATCAAACAAGATGGGTTTTACGCCCCTGATGTTTGCGACAGCATATAACACGCCGGAAATGGTTCAACATATCCTCGATCAGGGGGCGGACCCCTTGGCCGTATCACTGGCAGGCGATGCAAACGCGTTGCACATTGCTGCGTCCATGAACCCCAATCCTGGCGTCATCGACGTGCTGATCAATGCAGGCCTTCCCCTAGAAGATCGCATGGTGAAAGGTAACACCCCACTTTTGATGGCCAGCGAAGATAACACCAATATCGAGGTGGCTGGGCGTCTGGTTGAACTTGGAGCGGATGTGTCGTCATTTAATGACGATGGTATCACGCCCGAGGGCTTTATCACGCAGCGGCTCGGAAACCGTGGTAAGCGTTTCACGAAGATCAGCGACGAAGTGAATGAGCGGGTGCTGCAAGCCGTAGCCTTGACGCCGTAGCGGTCCTCTACACCGCAACGTGCTTCATCAGATAATCTTTCGCCATCCCGATGTTAACAAAGGCATCTTGGTTTCCTGTGGGTAGATCAGGATGGTGGACCATCGCAAGGCGGCGGTAGGCTTTCTTGATATCCTTCTGCGTGTAGGCCTTGCCCATCTCAAGCTCGAGGATCCGCAGGCAGTGGTCAATATCAGCTTGGGATTTTCTGCGCCCAGGCTTCCAGTTGCTGCTCTCAGATTTTTGCTCACGACTCTCAGATTGAGATTTATCGCCGGTTTGCTCACGTCTATCCGCCTGGGTCTTGTTTCGCGGTGGGCGCGGTGTTTCTTGGCTTCCGTGGTCCTGCCCCGCGCTCTCCTCGCGGCGAATATCCTCATAGGCCGCGCGGTGGCGCATCACGAACAGAAACTCAGTCAGGCTTTCCACCCAAAGCAGCACCCGCGTGAGAAATACGCTCTGATTGGATAAAAACCCGAGAACGACGGCCAGCGTGTACACGCCCAAAAGCCCGCTAAGCAAAGTGCTCAGCAGGTACGCCAAAAACAGCACGAAGATCATCTTGAGCGGGCCAATGCGCTTCGTGGTTGCTGCAAAATAATAGCCCGCGGCAAAGAACACCGCGAGGCTGATGATATTCGGGAATGTCAGTTTGAGCCCGGTCAGGGCGCGGAACATCACTTCGATGAATTCGATCATCGCCGCTGCCCTCGCTGCTGTGTAGGTTTCGCGCGGCGCTCTTGCGCGCCAGGGGCAACACTGGCCTCCACCACAATCTTGGGTGTGCGGTCACGGTTCGTGGCGTCTTGGGCCTTCTGCGTCGTGACCAGCGCTTTCTTGTCCGGATGGTGCAGCAGTGCCTTCTTGCGCTTCCAATAATCCACCTGCCCCTCAGACGGCTGG
>NZ_CP083563.1 GCF_025143825.1 Sulfitobacter sp. S223
AGCGCCGCGGCCATGGTCGTTGTGGTATCTCCATGCACCAAAAGGCGGTCGTATTACCCTCGCGCAAGATGTCCTTCATCGCCAGCAGGATGTTTGAGGTGATGTCGGTCAAATCCTGACCCGGCTTCATGATATTGAGATCGAATTCCGGCACAATACCGAACAAGGTCAGCACCTGATCCAGCATCTCGCGATGCTGGGCCGTCACGCAAACATGTGTCGTCAAACCCGGCGTCTGTTGTAACTGCTGAACAACCGGGGCCATTTTGATGGCTTCAGGGCGCGTACCGAATACAACGAGAATTTTCAAAACGGCTCCTGTTCATCTGAAAGCGTAAAAAGTGTTTAACAATGCGTCATTGTCGATACCCGATCGGTCCCAGATTGCAACGCAAAACCGTGCTTTTGCGGCGGAGGAAGATGTCATTCGGCGGCATACACATCCCGCGCTGCTATGTGGGCCGCTTTGATCAGCGCCCGTGCGCGACTGCGCGCGCCCGCACTCGCCTGCTCCAGTCTTTTTGACGCCCCCTCCGGTAGGACAAAGTCATAAGCGCCTCCAGAACGGCAGCAGGATCATCGGCCTGCACAACAGCACCGACACAGCCATACACGTCCGACAAGTTCGGGCGGAGTGCCGCGATCATAGCAAATAACGGGGCGTCCAGCGGCCATCGCCTCCAACACCGTGCGGCCGAAACTCTCGGCGACATGGCTCAAACTCAGCACAATGTCCGCCTGGCGCCATCGCCGTTGCAGGCTGCGCGATATATCCCGCATGTCGCACCGTATCAGGCAAAGGCCCCAAAGCGGCCAGATCCGCGCTTTCACTGCCGATCATCACAAAATCCAGCGCCAGCCCCGCTTTTTCGGCGAGCCGCGCAAGGGCCACAAAATCTGCGACCCCTTTGCGCTGGGTCAGGCTTCCAATCAAAGCGACGCGCAAGCGGGCAGGCGGGTCGAACGGGACATCGAACAGGTCTTGATCAACACTGTTGTGGACAATCGAAACCTGCGCAGACGGCGCACCAAGCCAAGCTGCCACTGCTTGGGAATTTGCAACAAACCGGTCGCCCAGTGTCAGAAGATGACAGCGCAGATCAGCCGCCCGCAGCCCAAGGCCCAGACAAAGCTGGGGGATCGCTTTCAGGCAATTCACGCAGATGCAGGACCACGGGGACACCTTGCGCACGCGCTGCAAGGCTTGGGGCCTCCAGCACACCAGTGTTCACATGAACGGCCAGCGCACCGCTTTGATCAATCACATTACGCAGCACCCGAACGGTCGTTTGCGGCGCAGGCACTCCGCCATAAAGCCAAGTGTAGGGTCTAATATAGACCTTATGCGTGCGCTCGAGCAGGTCCTGCACATAGGCTTCGTTCATTATGTGGGGCAGCACAACAGACGGCAAACAACCTGCCTCAATGCTGCGGTCGAGCATATCCAGCAGGCTGCGCTCAGCGCCGAAGACCGCCGCACGGCATTGGTGGCCAATGAACAACACAGGCCGTGCGCCCACCGGGCCGTTCAGGGCGCCCTCAAGCACCGGCAACAGGGCGGCATCCGGCGGCGCACCGGCGGCCTGCCAATGCAGCAGCGCCTGATCCAGCGCGATGTCATGGGCCCGGGCATATCCTGTGGTCGAGAAATCAGCACGCGGATCACGCCCCCTCTGCCGCCCCCGTCTCAAGATAGTGCGTCAACGGATCAGCCCGCGTGGCACGCACATCCGCATAGCTGCGCAGATACCAGTCGCTGTTGAATAAGCCCTCTTGTAACAGCCGTTCTGCGGGCGGCAGCACGGCCTCGGGATCGCCTTGCCCAAGCACTTCGGGAACCGCAAAAAACACGCCGGACCGGATGTTGTGGCAGCGGCAGGTCCGGTGCCATCCGGCCATGCCAACGTGTGGCGGCCTGCGCATACTCAAGACGCGCGCCACTGTGCAGCGTCGCGATCCCCGTGCCGCTACTCTGTCCCGTCAAAGACCCCGCATCCTGACGCCCGAAAGACAAAGGCAGGTCAGGGTACACCAACGCGACCGCATCCCGCCCGCTATGCGCGCGCAACCGGTCTATATATTCACTGTCCGCCCCTGCACGCACACGGTCCCAAAAGCCCAGCTGTGTGGCCATCTCCCGCCGGATCATCAAGGACGAGCTGTTAGGGTGGATCAACCCCTTACCCAGCCACCAGCGCGTGATCCGCAGATCGGGACGCGCACGCACCCAATGCGACAGGCTTGCCGGGCGGCGCCGCAGAGCGGCCAGTTGGCGGCTGATGCGCGCAGGATGCGCCCAATCGTCAGCGTCCAGCACCGTGATCACCGTGCCCGTCGCCTGCGCAAGACCCAGATTGCGCGCCGCGTAGGCGCCCGGTTCTGCGCCACCATCAATCAGACGGATTCGGGTATCGGCCTGCGCCATCCGCGCCACCACCGCAGACGTTGCATCGGTGGACCCGTTATCCACCACCAGAATTTCCAGCCGCTGCCAACTTTGCGCCAAAAGACTGTACAGCGCAGTTTCGATGGTTGAGGCCGCGTTACGGGCAGGCATGATGACGCTGACCAGCGGACCGGACACGCGCCCCCGTCTTGCGAACCGGCGCGCGGCCAGACGGTCAAAATTTGGCAAATCGCTTTGGTTAGAGACGATATAAGGGGCAAAAAGACCCTTTTTGGCAAAAAGACCCCGTAGCATGCGATGCCAATCCGCACCGCCATTCGCCTGCTCAAGCGCCAGATTGGCCTGCGCCAGTATCAGGTCAGGCCGCCGCCCCAAAATCGCAATCCCCACATCGCAAAGCCTGCGCGCATGGGCGATATCACCTTGGTCCAGCGCCGCCTCCATCGCCAGCAGCAACGCATCGGCCTGCCCGAAAGCTCCGGCGATATCAGTCTCTATCGCCAGCGGCCGCAACAAGGCATGTGCCGCAGCCCAGTTGCCAGTGGCCGCATAGGCATCCGCCGCGGCATGCGTGGCACGCACCCTTTCGGCCGTGCAGTCGTGGGCGTGGGCCATTTTCTCAAGCGTGACCAACCCGCCCTGTAGCACCCCCATGGACAGATCACGTGCCCGCAACGCAGCGGTCAGCAGACCGGGCTGGCGGCCTTCGGCCTGTCCGTAGCGCAGATAATGGCGCAGCGGATCCATACCGGAGCGCGCCACATCGGGATACAGCGACAGATACCCTGCGGGATCGAAATGATGGGCTCGCTGGCGGGGCACGTCTGTCAATCTCCGTTTCGCAGGCCAATCCGAGGATGCTTCTTTACATCAACCGTCAAACTGGGTCATTTAACCGTGCATATTTAATGACCTCTTTGTTGCGGGGAGGTCCAGTTCATTCTGCAAGGCTCCTTTTTTCATGTCCTCTCAAAAGCCGCAGACCCAGTCGCCCCTTACATCCCCCCAGCAAATGCAGGCGCATCTTGAAACGCTCTTTCTTGCGCGCCTCGCGCTGGAGCATGAAAACAATCAACTGCGCGCGCTTCACCCCGTTATCTGCCAAATCCCGGCCTCATCGGGAACGCTGATGCGCGCCCTGCGACGCGCAGTGCCGGTGCTACGGCGCCGCTACGAACGGGCCTTGGTGTCGAAATCGGGTCTCTTTGATGCGCAGTGGTATTTACGCACATATCCCGATGTAGCCCAGGCCGGTGTTGATCCGCTGCGCCATTTCCTTGCAGTGGCCACCACAGAGCTGCGCGACCCCGGTCCCTATTTCAGCACGGCACACTACCTGTCGCTGTATCCCGACATCGCGGCACACAACCTGAACCCGCTGGTGCATTACCTGCGAGCAGGCTGGCACGAACAACGCTCGATCCGTCCGGGTATGCCAACCGACAACCCCCCAAGGAGTGTCTGACATGCCTCTTCCTCCCCTGCCTATGCGGGTGGCCTATGTGGTCAGTCACGGGTTACCCTATTCCAGCAACGGCTATGCGGTGCGCAGTCACGCGGTGGCCTGTGCGCTGGCCGAGCTGGGCCATGATGTCATGGTGATCAGCAAACCCGGCCGCCCCTGGAGCATCGAAGGTTTTGACCCTGCGCGCACCATCCCGCTGGACCAGCGCATCGACGGGGTGCGCTATGTATTTTTGCCGCTGGGGGCAACGGCCGACGCCTCTTTGCGGACCCGCCTGCGTGCTGCCGAAAACCAGCTGGCGGATGCGTTCGAAGTGTTCCGGCCCGGCGTCGTGATCGGGGCATCCAATTGGGAGAATGCAGAGCCGGCCCAGAATGCCGCGCGCCGGTACGGCGCTGCGTTTTTCTACGAACAACGCGGATTTTGGGATATGGGGCGCCACGCCGACGCCCCCACTCCAAGCGAGGAAGACCAGATCAAAGCGACGCGCAGCCGCGAATATGAAACCCGTATCGCCCGCGATGCCCGCGCGGTGTTCACCCTCAACACTGCGATGAAAAACGAAATGGTGGCGCGCGGCGTGCCGGGCGACAAAATCCACCTGATGCCCAACGGCGTCTCGCTGCCCCGTCCCGTGGACCCGAAAATCACCCGTGACGGCCTGGAGATCACGGCACGGCACGTGCTGGGGTATGTCGGATCGCTGTCGGAATACGAAGGTCTGGAGACTCTGGTGCAGGCCACGGCAACATTACGTGCACGCGGGATAGATGCCGCTGCGCTAATTGTCGGGTCGGCCGCGCCCAAAGGTCTGGTCGGCGGTTCCACAGATGACACCGGCCATTTGCGCGCGCTGGCGGCAAAGTTAGGCATCAGCGATTACCTGCATTTCGTGCCGCAGCAACCGCAGTCACGCATCGGCAGCTACTACGCCTTACTGGATGCGTTTGTCATGCCGCGCCGCCGCTCGGAGATGACCCAGATTGTGGCGCCGATCAAACCCTACAGCGCTGCCAGCTACGGCGTGCCTGTGTTGATGACGGATATGCCCCCCCTTGACGAAGTGGCACAAGAAATCGGCGCACGGGTATTTCCCGAAGCCGATACAGAGGCGCTTGTCGGTTTGCTCGAAGACATCTTCGCAAACGCCCCCGACACGCGCCCCGCCACACCAACCATTCCCGAAGTACGGCCCGCGCTGCACTGGAGCCATCGTGTACGCCCCCTGTCCCGTCTGTTGCAGGGCGAGGCGCAAAGCTTGCAGACAGAGCAGCTCCGGCAAGGCATACACGGGTCAGCTACGGGGTCAGAGGGTTCTGCCAATGCGGGCACCGGCGGCTTTGATACCGCGCGCCTGCCGCAGGTAATGCTGGGACAACAGCGTGGTACACTGGCCTATCTGGGGCCGCAAACGGCCCAGCCGGACCCGCGCTATGATACCGACAGACGTGTGCAGCTTACCCGCGCCAATATACTTTCCGAACTGGCCACCCGTGAGCCAGGCGTGTTTGTGATCGACTGGCCCGCCCTATGCACCCAGCACAGTGATGCGTGGGACGGGCTGTGGTCGATCCATGACATGCGCCTCAACCGGTTGATCATGGATGCCACCCGCATCGCACAACAGCGCGGCTGGCAATGCCACGTGATCGGCCCGGTCCAGCGCTCTGCGGCGCCGTTGTTCCGCACCGTGGCTCAGGTATTCGAGGAGATCACCCCATGAAGATCGCTGTGCTGGCCGAGCAGAATTTCAACCTCATCGACGGGTCAACAATCTGGCTGCTGAATGTGTGCAAGCTTTTGGCGCTTCAGCCCGATTTCGAGGTGACACTGTTACTGAGCCATCCCCTGACAGACAGGGTGCTGGCCGATGAGGTGCCTGCCAACATTCGCATCGTCGACCCTGCACAGATGGCTGCTCTGGCTGGTGCTGGTCCCGACAGGCTGGGCGTAGAGACGCTGTTGGCCAGTCTGAGCGACTGGGAACAGCGCGAGGGCCGGTTCGAGCGGATCTTTGTCCGCGGCACCGCTTATCTCGAAGAGCTGTTGTCTTCGCGAGATATTGCGCCCCGTCTGGTTGGCTACGCCCCCAGCGCCATCCCCGATATCGCGCAAGAAGAGCCGACGTGGGTCCGGCAGGGCAGGGCCGCGCGGATGCCTCTGGTTGTGCAAAGCGATACCGCAAAAACCGCGCTCGAGAGCCTGAGCGATTATCCCGCCCATGTCGTACACGTGGTTCCGCCCATCGTCTTCCAGTCCGAGACACCGGCGCAAGAAGACCCGCGTGATCCCGATACGGCTGTGTTGTGCTATTCCGGCAAGATCGACCTGCACTACGGGATGGACTGGCTTTTGGATATCTGTGCAGCCGTGGGCGACACGCCTGATCTGCGGGTCAGCCTGATTGCGGGCAAAGATACCTACCGCCCGCGCTTTCGCGACTTTTTCAAACGGATGGACAGGTTCCGCGCCGATCTGGCCGCAGGCGACGTGCACAGCGTCGATCTGGTGACCAACGTGCCCCATGCGCAGGCAAAAGCGCGGATGGGCAAAGCCGATTTCGCCTACTGCCTGCGCCATGACCGCTATGACGACGTGATCGAAATTTCGACCAAGATTGTAGAGTTCTGCACATTGGGCGTGGCCCCCATCCTGAACGACAATGCCCTCAACCGCGCCTTGTTTGGCGATGACTATCCCTATTACATCGACATCGCCCGCGAAGACGTCCCCACCCGCGTGCTGGAAATCATGGCCACCAAAAACAAACCCGCCCACGCGTCGGCACAGGCGGCCATCGCGCGCATCGCTGCGGGCTTTGCCGCAGAGGCACTGTCGGACCGGCTGGCAACCGCGATCCGCGGCCGGCCTGCGGGGCTTGTGCTGACCCAAGAGCCACGCCACGTGATGATCGCCACCCACGAACCGAAATTCCTGCGCCAGTTTTGCGACTATCTGCGCGGCGACAGTCTGGTGACGATGGGCTGGCAATACTGGGCCTCAACCACAAAACCCAAAAGCACTCTGGGCGTGCCGGACAGCGTGGATACGGTCCTGTGTGAATGGTGCTGCGAAAACGCGGTCTGGCACAGCCAGAACAAGCGTGACGGCACACGGTTGATTATACGCCTGCACCGTTTCGAGGCGTTCCGCGATTTCCCCGAACGGGTAAACTGGGACGCTGTGGATGCGCTGATCGTGGTCTCCGACCATTTCCGCGATCTGATGGTGGCGCAATTCGGCGTTGATCCTGCAATCATCCACGTGCTGCCGCAATACATCGACTGGGACGCGCTGAGACGCCCCAAGCTGGCGCAGGCACGCTTTACCTGCGGATTGGTGGGGATCAATCCGTTCGATCACAAACGCTTTGACCGCGCGATTGATTTTTTTGCCGCCCTGCACCGCGCCGATCCGCGGTTCACCCTTGCCGTGCGCAGCGTGATGCCTTGGGAGATCGACTGGGTCTGGAACAACCGCGAAGAGGACCGCACCCGCTTTGAGGCCGTGTTCGAGCGGATCTTTTCCGATCCGGATCTGGCCGCTGCCGTGCGCTTTGATCTGCCGGGCAGCGACATGGAAGAATGGTACCGCAGCGTGGGCACGATCCTGTCAAGCTCGGACACCGAAGGCTGCCATACTTCCGTGCTCGAGGGAATGGCGGCGGGGTGCTATCCGGTGGTCCATGACTGGGCCGGAGCGCAGAGCCTGTTTGCCCCCTTCGTGCACGCCGACATGACCGATGCCATCCCGGATTTGCGTGCCTTTGCCGATCAGGACACACAAACACTGGCAAAGGCGCGTGCAGATATGGCACACCGTGTTAAAACACATGACGTCAAACAGTTCACCCGGACCTTTTTTACTCTCTGAAGGACACCTCCATGACATCGACCGACCCCAAAGTGACCTACGAAGAAGTAGAAACAGCGCGCCGCGCGTTCTCAAGAAAACTGAATGCCTTCCAGAAGCAGAAAGGCCGCTATCACAACCCCGCGCCAGAGCTGCCCACAGCCAAGCTGGCCGATTGCCAACTTCTGCCGAACCGGATGGAGCTGCTGCACAAAATACGCAAAGGCGGCGTCATGGCCGAGATCGGCGTGGACCGTGGTGATTTCTCCCTCGAAATTCTCAAGCGTTGCGCGCCTGACAAACTGCACCTGTTCGACATCGACATTTCGCGCCTCGTCAATCCCGAGATTCTGGGCCATCTGGAAAGTGGATCAGGCCGCGTCACAACCCATGTTGGTGACAGTTCCGCCAATATGGCCAAGATGCCCGATGACAGTTTCGACATGATCTATATCGATGGCGATCACGCCTACGAAGGGGTGATGAAAGATGTTGAGGCCTCGCTGCCCAAGCTCAAGGAAAGCGGCGTTTTGATCTTTAACGACTATGCCACATGGTCAGCGGTTAGCATGTTCCACTGCGGCGTCGCGCGCGCGGTACATGAAACCTGCCTGAATCACCCGTTCAAATTCCGCTATATGGCGCTCCAGACGATGCTGTATAATGATGTGATGCTGGTGCGCGAATAACATTACGGCCTGAATATTAGGGCCTAAAGCCTGTCCAGCACAGCGGTCATGAAAGCTTCCGATATATAGTGCGGGGCGCGGGTGGCCAGTGCTGCGGGTGCCGTCTGCGGCATCACTGGCGCATCACCCTCCGCTAGACAGCTCTCCAGCGCGCGCTGCAACCCATCCGGCGCCGCAGGATCATAAAGCCGTGCTCCCAGCGGCACCATTGCTTTGGCCGCGATCGTGTCTGGCATTACAAAGGGTCGCTCGAACGTGGCCGCCATCATCGCAGCGCCCGAATTGAGCGTATCGCGATAGGGCATTACCATCACATCCGCCCCGTGGTGCATGTACTGTATTTCGGCATCCTCGATCATACGGGGTATCAGCGTGATACGCGGGTCATCTCCGAACCGTGTTGCCAGAACGCGTGCAAAATCCACATCACCGGGCACGCCCCCCACCAAAGCAGCAAGCGGGCGGGCAGGCTGTGCATCTGCAATTGCCGTGAACACGTCAAGAAACCTGTCAAGGTTCTTGTATTGCTGCAAAGAGCCGAAGGCGCCAAAGACAAAAGCATCGCGGGCGATCCCGAAATGCGCCCGCGCGGTGGCCTTGTCCAGACTGTCTGGCACGGCACCATGATAGGTCATGTGCGGCACACAAAACACCGGCGGCGCGCTACGCCCGAAAGCCTGCTCCAATACGTCCACATGGCTATCGTCCATCACATGCAGCATCTCGAACCGCTCGAAAATCCAGCGCCTCAGCGCCAGATTGGTCTTGGGAAACCGGTTGCCATGAGGAAAGACATTATGCGCGCTCCAAAGCAGCTGTGCTCCGGTGCGCTCGGCGAATGTGTCGATCGCAGCAATCATCTTGTGCAGACGCCCCATAGCATCCGCCTCGGACAGCGCGCTGGTGAATACCGAAGCGAACCAATGCGCATGCAGGACCACAGGCCCCGGCCATGAAATATGGATCAGGTCGTCGGGATGACGCACCCCTGCAACGGCCACCCCATGTGCAGCGGCACGACTGTAGAGCAAGGTTTGAAACCGGTTTTCCCAAGCAGGCGGCAGGGCAAGCATCAGCACCGGACCGCGCGCAGCAGGCACATACCCGCTGCGGTGCAGGTTTTGCCAAAGCGCGCCCAGCTGGCGGCTTGCAGTATGTTCTTCGAGCAGCGGCAGGGGCAGGGCCATCAGCTATCTCCCTTTCGGGATGTGTAATGTGTATGGGCAAGGGCATGAGCCGCGATGTGGCTGCCTGCCACCTCGACCGCATCCAGCGCCACCAATGCCTGTTGCGCGACACCCTCAGCGCGCAGTTTATCGTGCAGGGCGGCAGGGGCCAGCACCACATCAGCTGCGCACAGACATTCCAGAAGCCGGGCGTGACGCAACTGTGCCAGCGTGCTGTCCGCGACCTGCGCCAGTGCCGCGATTTCACAAACCAGAGGCAGGCCCTGCGCCTGCGCGACCGCACGGGCCACCAGCATTTCGTCCATCCCGCCGGCAGCGTGTACCAGACCAGCCCCGTGCAGCCGCACCGCAATCTGCGCATAGGCTGCATCAAACGTCAGCCTGTCGGCAGGGGCCATCTGTGCACGGTCAAACCCGTCGGCCACCGTGTGCAATATCTGCACGCCCGCATGCGTCGTGACAGACACCCCGTCGGGGGTCGCCTTCGACGGGGTCGCTGCCTCCCGTTCGGGCGGCAGGCCCGCGACGCGACAGTCTGGTGGCGCCCATATCGCCGGGCTTTGTCCGCGCTGTGCCAACGTCGCCAGGATGTCTTGGCCGGTTTTCTTTTCCAGCACATACAGCGGGCGACCGGGCACATCTGCCACCACCTCGCCCTGTCCCAAAGCAGGCACCCATCCCGCCACAAGCGGTTCAAGTGCAAGATCGGTAGAGGCGGCGGGTGTCTTCTGCTGCGGCACAAGCAACGCCAGAGCGCGCCGCGCCGCACGCGACACAACAGGCTGGCCCGTAAGATCGGCCAGTTGTACCGCCGCGCGCAGTTGCGGCACCGATAATGTCGCAACATCCAACCCGTCGCACACCGTTTCGGCTGTAACCGCTGCCACGTCGAGCTTTGAGAGGGCAGGAGCATCAGGCCGCTCACCCGAGGCAACCAGATGGAAGGTGCCATACGCCGCGCCTGACGGGGCCTGAAAGCAACTGCGCAGCTGTGCTGTGCCATCACCCTGCGCGTGCAAAGCGGCGTCGCGCGCAGGTGGCAGCCTGCCGCTGCGCGCACAGCCCGGCCCCACGACGTCGGGCAAAAGCTGCTGGTCCGCATCAAAATACTGCGGCGCGATCAGCAGCTGGGCAGGCATCGCATCCAGCACACCGCACACAGCATACCAGTCACCCGGGGTGACCGCACAGATGGCCTCGCCCAGCACATGCACCTGCCTCAAGGCGACAGCTTCCCATAATTCAGAGACCGGCACAGCCGCTTGAACAGCTTCAACGGCCGATACTTCAAGCGCAGGATCACACCAGCGTGCGGCGTCGGGCAGGGCAGAAATGCGACCTTGGGGATCTGGCAAAAACGGCTCTACAAAAGGGGAACCATGCATTTCAAGCTGCCATTCCCCTTCAGGATCAAGCAGACGCCAGCCCATGTGCACCGCATCCGCCGGCGGCGTGAAATGCCGCGATATGCAAAAGCTACCGTCCTCATCCATCATATGGGCTAACGGCGGGCGGATCGGGACATGGTTCAGAAACCTGTCAGAGCGCGACATGTTTTCTGCCTGTGCGGCCAAAGGCGTGCCCGAAGCGTCCTCGAATATCACCTGCAGTGCGCCCAGTAATGTGCCCGTACCTGCCGTTGCTGTGACCCGCGCATGGATCGCCATATCCCCGGCTTGTTGCGGCAGATCGAGCCTGCCGTGCGCAGCCACCAGATCCTCTGCGCCCAACCAGACCAGCCGCATGTCTTGCAGTGCCCAGTCGGCATCATGCTTCCAACGCAATACGCGCAACTGCATCTGTGTGGCGCGCCCCGGTGCGGCAACACTGGCGCTACCTGTCATCGGCACAAGACCGGGCGTTACATACCGGAACGGCCCTGCCAGATCAGAGACAGGCAGGTTTGGCGGCGGCTCCAACCGCACGCCATCGGCATCGAAAAACCGTACCGCCATCAGAATATTGCGGTCTTCCAACGCAACACTGCCAGAAAAGGCAAACAGGACATCGTAGCTTTCTCCACCGGTTACATCATGTGTAGAGGTCGCAATAAGCCGGTCTGCAATCTGCATATCCGAAATTATCTCGGCATCGCGGGCATCCGCAGGCGCAAGCGCCATCGCCCGCTTTACCCGCACCGTTTGCGCCCGCCACAAATGCAGCTCAAGCTTCACACGGCGACAGCCCGTCGGGGTCGCAAATACGGTATCCACCTCGACAGGGCCCGCCTTGTCCGGTTTTCCGATATAGCGGTAGTCCCCGAAAATATCCGATTTCAGGAAGGCCGCAGTGCCAGAGCCTTCACCCACATCCGCTGCCAAAGCATTGCCGGCCTCATCTTCGAAAACAAAGCGCACCAATGCCGGATATTTTGATGTCGGGCCCTCAATCTGCACAGCCAAAGTCAGGCGGTATTTAACCCCTTCCACGACGTCGACAGAGATATCAGCAAGAGATTCAGACACCATTTTTCCTTTTAAACCATACGGGCAGCGATACCTTAAATCAGACGGTGGGCCAAGCGGTCAGTACACGCGCGCGCGCACCCATAGACGGCGCAAATTCTGCAACGCCGTCTTCGCCAAAACCACAGGGGCGAAAACTCTCTTGGTTCACGCATCATTAAATGCCAAAAGCGGTCACCATAGATATCCAGCCACTCACACTGCTCCCTGCATCCACGACGGAGAAAGGGTGTGGGCTCAAAAATCCCGCGCTCAAAGGAGCATTCGCCATGTCATCAGATAGAAATGTGCTCATCGTCGGGGGGGCTGGCTATATCGGCTCCCATACAACACTCGCCCTGAACGCAGCTGGCTACACCACGGTTGTCTACGACAACTTCTTGTCGGGACACCGGGACGCGTGCTTTGGCACCCATCTGGTGGAAGGGGATCTGGCCGATACGCCCAGGCTGGTTGAGACCATGCGCACCTACAAGATCGACTGCGTGGTGCATTTTGCCGCCCTGATTGAGGCGGGACAATCAGTGATCACCCCTTTGCCTTTCTTCGAGAACAACGTCTCGGGTTCCCTATCGCTGCTGCGCGCCATGCAAGAGGCCGGCGTGATGCGGATCGTGTTTTCCTCTACGGCTGCTGTTTACGGCAACCAGACCGGCACGGGGACCTTGTCCGAAGATCTCCCGCGGGCGCCCATCAACCCTTACGGTGACAGCAAGGCCATGATCGAAACCGTGCTGGAGAGCTGCGTCGAGGCCCACGGGCTACAAGCGATTGCCCTGCGTTATTTCAACGCCTGCGGCGCCGATCCGGAAGGCCGCACCGGAGAGCGCCACGACCCTGAAACCCACCTCATCCCGCTTGTTATCCAGGCCGCGCGCGGCATCCGGCCCCATATCAAGATCTACGGAACAGATTACGATACCCCCGATGGCACCTGCATCCGTGACTATATTCATGTCTGCGACCTTGCCACGGGTCATGTGGCAGCGGTGAAGCATCTATGTGCCATGGATGCGCCGATGTTCCGGCCTATCAATCTGGGCACAGGTGAAGGTCTGAGCGTGCGCGAAGTGATCGACGCCGTGGCGAAAATATCCGGTCGCCCCTTTGATGTCATCGAAACCGCACGCAGGTCGGGCGACCCGGCAACACTGGTGGCCGATCCGCAGGTGGCCCATGATCTGCTGGACTGGCACGCCACACACAGCAGCATCGAACAGATCGTACAAACCGCATGGGATTACGCCGAACGCCCCCTGTGATCCCGCACAGCCCTGCGGTTTACATCCGGCACCGCGTCCCGAATAGCATGTTAGAGTCTAATATGCGCCTCAACGCCCGATAAGGATTGCCTCAAGTGCCTCCATCAACGTCCGTTCCCCAGCCCCCTGCGGTCATCACTGTTTTGATGGCTGTCTATAACGGGGCGAGGTATCTAGAGGCCCAGCTGGACAGCATCGCAGCACAGACCCATCCAGACTGGCGTGTTATCGCCAGCGATGATGGATCAACCGATGCAAGCAAACCCCTGCTTGAGGCGGTTGCCGGTCGCTGGACAAAAGAACACGTCACACCGTTGGAGATCATCGACGGGCCACGGCAAGGAGCGGCGGAAAACTTCATGTCACTGCTGCGCCACGCAGCCGGACAGGCCACCCCACCGGAGTGGATCGCCTTTTCGGATCAGGATGACATCTGGCTCGAGGACAAGCTGGCGCGCGCACAGGCCGCCCTGCGCGCACATCCCGCAGATGTGCCTGCGCTGTATTGCGCGCGCACCTGGATCATGGACCCGCAAATGGAACAGCGGCGGCTGTCCGCACCGCGCCCGCGGCCACCAGGATTTCGCAATGCGCTGGTCCAGAACATCGCTTCGGGGAATACGATCCTGCTCAATCCCGCGGCAAGCGCCATGGTGCTGGAAGCAGCAACACAGATCGGTCAGGTCGTCGTGCATGACTGGTGGGTATACCAGTTGGTCACCGGGGCAGGTGGCACCGTGGTGCATGATGACACACCCGCGCTGCTTTACCGTCAACACCCCGACAACGAGATCGGCGCCAACGACACCCTGCGCGCCAAGGCCAAGCGCATCGGTCAATTGCTGAAAGGGGATTTCCGCGACTGGAACCGGATCAATGTGGCAACGCTCAACATCACCGGTCAGATGCTTACCGCCCAGAACAGGCAGATCCTGTCAGGGTTCGAGAGCCTGCCAAAGTGCGCCTTGCTGCCCCGACTGTTTTTGTTACGGCGTCTAGGCCTTTACAGACAAAGCCTTGCCAGTACCGTAGCGCTCTGGGTTGCGGCGACCTTGGGCAAGCTGTGATCGCGCATCACGCCAGATCTGAAACGGGGTCGCGCTTAAGCCGTTCTGTTCGCCTTGGCCGCTTAAAATCAACGTGTTAGAATGGAATGACACGTACAAAGAATGAGTAAAACAGGCGCATTCACCTCCGACCATGCTTATGAAAGCAAAACAAAACTGGCAGTCTGATATGAGGCTGTGATTCACCTTAGCAAAGCTGCAAGCCGATCAAAATCCACGATTGCCCCACGTCCCCAGAACATACATGGAATGACCCAGAGTGACAAAAATCTATATATTGGGAACATCGAACTCAGTACTCGGTGTCAAAGGTTACGCCGAAGCTCTTGGATTGCAGCACGAGGTGACAAATCGCTCGTCGGGGCGGAATTCACTCATTTATCACATTGGCCATATTCTGGAAAACCGTGCCGAAATTGAATCCCACGATCTGCTTATTATCGACCACTATGTAAATGATGCGAATTTCTATTGTGGTTTCTTCGGCGATCAATACCCCCAATATCTGGAAATGCTCTATCAGCTGCTGGCGACCTTGAACCTACCAGTGCTCAATTTGATGTTTCCGTGCATTTCACACGATTACCCGGAAGTATGCGATCAGGTTCGTGAAATCTCCGCACAATACGGGATCACCGTTCTTGATCTGAATGAAGCGGGTTTCCGGCCGGAACATTTCAGAGATCCGGTTCACCTCAACCGCTATGCGTCCTACATGATGGGGCTGTTCCTTTTGCAATCGCTGGCACGCGGGATTGGTCCAAGACCAGCCGGAGGCATGCTGAGAAGCTATCCGCTGCGTGTGATTTCAGCGCAGGAGTTCACACCGGATTTACCGCTGCACTCTTTGGAAAATAGCGTTTCACGTATCCGCTATGTCCAGCTGGACGGGGAAAGAACGCTACCTTTGGAACAGGGAGAAAAGGTCATCTCAATCGGGTATTTCCGGGACCCCAAGGAATCTTTGTTGCAGGGTTTCATGCTTGATGGGAAACCATACGGCGTCCTTGCAAAAGACTTCGGTTCTTTTCAGGAGATGACCTCGATGCCCCTTGGTGTACAGACCTCGATTGCACCGCTCGTCGGGCCATGTGAGCGCGTGCAGGTTCTCGCTCGGAAGGTTTATATTTCAGGCGACTTCACACAGTCCTGTATAACAAACTTGGTGGTCCAGAACTCTGCCGTTACTTTTTCGGGTGACTTCGCCAATCACACGGTTTTCGATGTCACAATGGACGGTCTCGTCTCTGCGGTTGACGCTTCTGCATCCAAAGCCCAAGCAGTGCCTTCAAAAACACCAGTGGTCACACCCAAAGTCCATCCGGAGACAATCGACTTTCTACGTGACACAGCCTTGTCGCAGGATAGCACCGAACTGGATCGCGCCGTAGACCTAATGGAGCTTGCCCATTTCTACCGGCCCAAAGGGGCATTTATTGCCAACAAGCTTGAGGAATTGCGCAGTAAGCGCGCCAAAGTCGCATCAAAGCAGACTTAGCCTGACTTCAGGCGCCCCCCTCTCATCTGCGGTGTCTTGGACCTGTAGGTTTCAACGTCGTGAAAGCGACGGGTAAAACATGCAATCTGTACCGTCCGGATAAAACTCAAACCAGCTTAAATAACATAACAATCATTATAAACCGCATCTGAGATCGGCTTTGAATGTCGTTTCAGGTTAGACAGCGATGGCTTATCGAATGATCAAGCTACCGCAAAGCGCCGGATATAGACCCCTACCCTTTGATCTGTGCGCCCGCGCGGGCGCACAGTCAAAAACAGTTACTTTGACGGTTTGGGCACCGCTTCTTCTTCAAAAAGATAATACGACTTCAGTTCATCCGGGATCACACCCGATGCGACCAGACGTTTATTGACGTCGCGGTGTTGTTCAACAATCCGCTCACGCAAAGGTGCCGGTATTTTGAAGCGCGGATATTTATCAACGCCGAACTCTCGCTGAAGGGCTGTTGCCAAAACCCGACGCTCTTTCATCTTGGGCAGTTCAACAAAGCCTGCACGCGCGACCCGCAATCCCAGCTCTGACAGCGACACATTCGTGTCCCCCAGATCTCCGTATGTGCTGAGCAATTGCTTCTTGGGCAAATCTGTAAAGTGCCGGAAGAAATCCAGGATATAGGCCTTTGGCCCGGCCTTGATCGTCTCGAATGGTACAATCTTGACGGAATTCTCGCCAACCCGCTCAACCACTGGCTTGAGGATCTTCAACCAGTCGATAGGCTTTGCCTTGGCAAAAGGATCGAGAAAACTATCCACGTCCTCGTCAAAGCCGCGGTGTACGTTCTGCAAGAAAACACTTTCCAGAAAGCTGTCTTGTCGGCGGACGTAAAAGACGACTTGGAAATCATAGTCGGGGAAAATGTGCTTTAGGGTATCAATGCACCGTCCGGCCCCGGCGTAGACATTCGGTGTCGCCTCACCAAAGAGGTTCTCGATACTGATGACGACATCGCGGTCCTGCCAGGACGGGCCAAACACGTCTTCGGCCATTGCGTTCCAGACCTGCATATCAATGGTTTCCGGTGCCTCTTTGCGAAGCAAGAAGTCCCGCATACCACTGCGGTAAAAAGTCTGGCGCCGTGCGATCACCATACCCTGTGCCTCAAGCGCCGTGCGATGGCTTTCCATCGCTGCCTGCAACAGGCTGGTCGCTGTCTTATGTGCCCCGGGAAAGAGGAAAAGCTTCTTTTTAGTCATCACAGTCCTTTAACATCTCTAACCACTATCCGTAGGCCGACAGGGAGGCAATTCCCTGTAATACACCAGCCCCAAGATGCAATTACAATCGCCCCGCGCTATTTACCTGATGTTGACCCACAATCCGATCCCTACGGCCTATCGTCAAATACACACCATCTGGCACAGCGTTTTGCGCAAACCCCGCCATGGTGAAAGTCTTTGGCGAACAACACCCGAAGCATCGTCCGCCAAAGGCAACACCTGTTGTTTTATCTAGACTACCGGTTCCGAAACCAGATCACTGATTTTGCTGGACCAGCCAAGTCGGGCCGCGTCAAAGGTCTGTTCGACCCACGCAATATCGTCGCGATACATCTCATGCAGTGTTTTGAGTTCGTCCAGCGTGATCGACGCAGAGGCCGCTTTGCTGCTGCCTTCGTCGCCATTTTCCATGAACTTTATGTTCTTCGGATTTTTGCTGTCCTGATCGATCTGGATGGCATTGTCCCGGAAGGTCAGATTGAAACCGGGGTTGGCAGCCTTCGTAACGGCAGGAAGATCCACCCGCTTGAGCGCCAGGAAATCGCAGACATCATTCCAGCAATCGGCGGGACGCGTTTGCAGATCATCAAAGAGCATCACGTGGAAGTTGCTACGGTCAAACCGGCTGAGCCACATCTCCATGTGCTTGCGGTAGAACCCCATGTCGATGATGCCAAACTTTTTGCCGATATCGAGTATGGACTGACCGGGCTCGAACCGGTTGTACCGGAAGTGGTGGAAATAAGCGGAGACAGCCCGATCCACCGGATGCCGCAACCCGACAAGCAAGCGTACATCAGCGCCCAGTATTTCATGCACGGCACCGGGAACATCATCATTGCGCGGCTTGCCCGGCTGATAAAACTCCGAGGACGGATCAGCGCTCCACAAATAACCCGGAGAGCTTTCACCAGCCCAGGTCTCTGGGCCGCTGTCCACGAAATGCGCGGCATATTCCTCAATCATCTCCCGCCAGTTTGGCCGGGTGAAATGATGCACTTCCTTAGTCTCTGTCATAAAGACATCGGGGTGCTCCTTAAGGCGCTTATGGAGCCATGTCGTACCGGCCTTCTGGGCACCGATTACAAGAAGATTGGGATATTTCATTTGCCTGTCTCCTGCGGGACTATGGTCCCGTAAATGCTTTCGATATGACTCAGAACTTGGTCAAGCACGAATTCCAGCGTTAGTGTTTTCATACAATCGCATTCCCCCAAATCGATCTTGGTCGGCTTGAGCGCGGGCTTTGTCTCGCAGGGGGCGCAGTCTTTATCAACCATGATGATCAGACATTCAGGGTTGTCGGGGCCGCGTGTTACGGGGTTTGTGGGTCCGAATAATGCGGCTTGGGGCATCGCAAGAGCATTTGCGATGTTCATCACACCGCTGTCGTTCGAGATGAAATAATCACATTCCATGATGCCGTCGATGCTGTCTTGTAGGATCAGACCGGTGCTTTTTTGGGTGAAAGGCACAGCTTCCGCATCGCCACCGAAACAGACGACCTCATAGCCCCGTGAAATCAGGGCTTCGGCCAGTTGCTGGAAATAGGGCCAGCGCTTGACCGCCCAGTGGTTTGACTTTGACCCGGCATGAAATCCGATCCGGCGACATTCTTCAGGCTTGTTATAAGTCCGGTCTGCCAGAAAATAACCGCCCGTTGCCGCCGAGCGGTCCACGCCAAGCGCCTCTGCCACAAAGTCGATATTAAAGGCTCCCTCATGCACCTCACCCGACGGATCGAAGCGACGCCATTCGCGTGAATAGTGGACATCTTCAGCCGTGAAATCAAACCGTCCGTCTCCGAAAGAATGCGACACGAACACCTGCTTGTACGGCTTCATCAATATCCGCTCATCAAGCGGGAAGATCATGTTCACATAAGGTGATCCCGCAAACAGCTGGTCGGCCTCGGCCCAATCGCCTGACAGCACGATGTCCACAGGGGCATCCAGATATTCGCTAAGCCATTTGATCATCGGGGTGGTGTGCAGCATGTTGCCGATACCGGTCCCGATGGCCACCAGGGTCGGCGTTTTCTGCGCCCGCACCAACCGGTCAATCCCGCTTTGGAATATCTCGTACGACCAGCGGTCGGAATTCTTCTTTGCAGCCTCCGAACGCTTGGCGTGATAGTCGGCGTCAGAATACAGCCTGTCTATCTCGGCCGCCCAGAGATCGGGATCTTCGGGCAGGATAATGCCTGACTCTTCTAGCAAGTTGCGCACGTTGCCCACATCGGATCCAATCACCGGAATACCGTTGCGGTGCGCTTCAATCGGAACGCGGCTGAAGCTTTCGACAAAGTCATAGCTCGGTGTGAGAACAACCTGCGCGCGCCGGTAGAGCGCGCCCATGTCATCAACCCGTGCGACCAGTTCGACATTGCGCAGGCCACGCTTGCTGATCTCGATCTGCAAGCGCTTGCTGGTATCTTGGTTCTGGATCATGAAGAACGGAATATGTGGCAGCCGTTCGGCAACATCCAGTACCAGATAGCCGCCCTTGTCCTGACGTGAATTGGCCAACAACACGATCTTCTCTACCTGAGTTGCAGGCAAGGCATCGGCATTATCACGGGCCGCGTCATCCTTGGCCGGGGCGGCCTCCTCCATGGCAATAGATGGAACAATCGGGAGCAATACGCCGAATTCCTTGCGCACCAGATCTCGGGTAAAGACCGAATTCGCATACGTGGTACCAAAGCCCGTCAGGACAAGGTTGAACTCAAGACGGGTCGGCAGATCCTCAAGGTCCTTGAACCACGAATTTTCGGGCTGGGCGCGCGAGAATTTCATGTCACGCCAGAAATGCACACCGTGAATATGATAGGCGGCAGACCCTTTGAGCGCCTCCATCATTTCGAGCCCCATCCCCGTCACCGAATGAACAACCGCCGGCGCTTGTTCAAAGATGTGGTTGCGGAAGGACTCGACCCCGTAGTCCACCCAAGTGCAAGGCATGTCGGCCGGACCGGTATCCTCACCATTGTGATTGCCACCGCGCTCAAAGCCCATGAACTGGACATCCAGACCGTGCGTTTTGTATTCCTGCGCGGCCTGATACAGGAAATGCTCAGCACCGCCAAATTTGTTCGTGCCCTGTTTGGACACCAGCATCACGCTTTGCGCCTGCCTGTCACGCTGAATCCGGATCGCCGTTTCAACCTGACCGCCCCCCAAAAGACAGTCGAGCTGGACGCTGCCAATCTTGTGGTTCACAAATACCGGATCCCAGAAATCGAGGTTACGGTAGCACACCGGATCGTCGGGAAATTCCGGCGTCACAATGCGGATTTCGCCAACATGGTTCAGCGATGCGGTATTCACCGGCAACTGCTCCAGATTGATCTCTTCGCCCTCTATGCTGCGGAAGACGGTCTCGCCGTAGGTGCCCTCCCCCGAGAAACGCTTCATCAGTGTCTTGAGAAAGAGATAGGCATCATCGGTAAAATCATATTGCTGCACCAGATCCGCAGCCATGCGGTATTCACCGAAGAACACCAGACACTGCGCCTGAATGCGCACGTATTTCGAGGTCGGCTTGCACGCCACGGCCTGAGCAGCAGCAGCAAGAGCCTCCGTGCGGGCCCCCTGCCACATATAAAGCCGGGTCAGCTCATATTCGACAAGCCCGTCCTTGCGCCCCAATTCACGCGCCCGCAAAAGCAGCTCGCGTGCGAGGTCTGCGTATTCCGGTTTGGCCGGATATTTTCCGAAGGCCCCATGCGAGGCTTGGAACGCTTTGCGACCCGCCTCCAGCGTCCGGTTCGCCGACACTTTCACCTGCATCGACAGCGAGGTAAGCAGGCTGGTCACCCCCTCCTCCAGCAGTCCCAGCTTTTCTTCGGCAATGGACTTGAACCAAAATGCCTCTTCCGCATTCAGTGAGGTCCGCAGGGCCCTGTTTGACAGGATCAGCAGATGCTCGAACATGCCCAGAGCAATCAGACATTCCGCCAGCGTCTTGAAATAGATCGAGTCAGCCCCGAAACTGCGCACATATACGTTCAGCATCGACAGCAGGTCTTGTGCCGTTTTGGCATTCGGGCGCGTGGTCTTGAAGACGGCTTCAAAGCTTTTGCGGCGCTCCTGAACGGCCTTCGACGTCGCCTGTTCGGGTGTCGGCAACGCGAAATGCAGCATCACGCTACTGTCGATCATCAGACCATCGGCAACCGGAGGAAACTTGGCGCGCATGTCTTCCAGATGCTGTAGGTCCACGCGCCGCAAGCTCGGGATCGACGCCGTCATTGTCACCGCCGCCTGAAAGACCTGGTCATCCAATACCAATCGCAGCATCATATTGCTGTCTGTGGCACGGCGCAGCGCCGTCACAGTCGTCCGGGACAAAGGCAGCGCGTCGGCAGCCCATGACTGGCAGGATACATCCTGTGGAAACTGCGCCGCGGCATTGATCTGTGGCAGGATATCCTGGATGAAGCTTTGGCTCGCCAGCACATGGTTGATGACCTCGGTCAGAGGCGACACAAGCGTGGCCGCCAGTATCTCTGCCTCTGAGGGCGCGCGATGCGTAAAGAACCAGTAGCACTGTATGATATCGGTCTGCGTGACCGTCCCAGCGTTTTCAGCGTTTGGCCCTGATGGCGTCTTACCCGGCTGCACAAACGCTTTAGAGCCTTTTGCCTTGGCGTTTGATTTCCGTGACTGGTTCAGCCAGGCACTTGCCATTTCAAACGCACCGATCTCTGCCAGCTTGGCGGCCAAAGAGCGGGCCTCGTCGGTTGGCAGTGCATCGGGCTGCGCCTGCGCGGTTGGCGATGCTTTGCCTCCTGCAGAACTATCGCAGATGACATCGCCCCACTCAGAATACAGCTTGGTGTCGCCTCCCTCCGCCGCTGGTGCCCGAAAAAGCACGTGAGACGCGGCACTGGTGGCCTCATCAGCCGCATGGATCGGCACATGCACGGTTGGTGATACCCGCACCGACTTGCCGTCAGGCGTTTCCACAGACAAGGTCGTTTCCTGTGGCACCAATCCGGCGGGCACGCGGAAGACGATCATGTCCTCAAGCTTGGCGGCCAAATGCGCGACAGGCACAGGCGCGTTATCCTGCTTCATCTCGCCTTCGATAAAGACAGGCTGTTCTGCCTGCCCTGCCCCCAGCGAAACGGCCGCAAATGCCGCATCGGCCGGAAAGTTCGCAGGCAGCGGGACAGTAACAACCAAAAAGCCCGCAGCCGTTTCGGAAAAGGGACCTGTCAGATGACAATCGACCCTAACACTGGTGTCTTTCGGCAAGGAAGAGAGCGACAGGCTGATATCTGTCACCTTCTCGTCGGGGTCATTTGCCTCGCGCAATTTCAAAATCAGCTGCCGTGCTGCCGGATGATACCGCGCCTGCGCAACATGCAACTGCGCGGGGTCCACCGGGCTGTCCAGCACACTGATGAAAAGGGCCCGCAGGCGATGGATTTCAACACCGAGCTCGGGGGCCTGTGCGGCGTCCAGCAAGGTCAACATCAGGTTTCGGGCATCGGCAGCCCGTGCACTATCCCGATCCGCCGACTTGGGATCCGCACCATAAGACAGCTGTGCAATCTGTGCGCCAAACGCATCGCTGCACAAAAATTCAGCAAGTGACTGCATGGCGACAGGCAAGGTCTGTGCAGCGGCTATCGATTTTGCCTGACCGTCAACAGAAAGAGCGGCAAGAGCCGGATCAGCCACGGCAGCATGCAACGCACCCTCACACAAAATTTGCTGGATGACAGGCAGCTGGGCAGCGCTCTGAGCGGCATCAAAAAAGACCCCTTTGCGCTGCTCTATGGCCGTGCAGAACAGAACCATGTGATCGAACCTGTTGGTATCCGACACCAAACGGTCGCCCAAGTATAGCGGCGCACCCGGCTGCACACCAAGCTTGCTCCGCAGCCAGTCCTGATAGGTTACCGCCACATCACGCGCCAACAACGGCTCTGGCAACGCCATGCTAAAGGCCCGCTCTTTAGCTCCAAATTCCTTTGACACCAGCACCTTGCTCGCGGCTTCCAAAAACGGAAATCGTGATTTTTCTTCGATGTCCCTCTGGCTTGGTTTGCGGCCAAGGAAAAGGCCAAATAGATAGATCGTATCCCAGTTCATCATCGTACGTGCTTCGGTCATTTATAATAATCTTCTGTTAGATTCTCTTTTGACAACAACACGCGACGGCCATTGCCCCTTATCTTTTTCTGTCCAGTTCGGAGGGGGGGCAATGCAACTTTAGACTGCGGCTAAAGTTGCCTATTCGCCCCGAATTGGAGCCCCTTTGCTATGTACCGTCGTTGGCTCCTCAAGTATAGCAGCATATATGTTGATCCTACTTGTTCAGACCGGTTTGCGTCGGTTATTCCGATTAAAGGCCTTTTAACACATGAAAATTATGTCTTATCTTTCAGGGATGCCCACAGTTGTAGTGATGGGCGATGTGATGCTTGATCTGTACCTGTCCGGACGCGTCAGCCGCATCTCTCCCGAAGCACCGGTTCCGGTCCTGCACCACATGGCAGAACGGGCGGTCGCAGGTGGCGCAGCCAACGTTGCACTGAACATTGCCCAGCTTGGCGGACAGGCACGTCTGGTCGGACTTATCGGGCAGGATGAAGGCGGCGCGCGCTTGACCGATGTGCTGCGCCCGCTGGGGTTGGATCACGATCTCATCGCGTCCCATGATATTGAGACAGTCACAAAAACGCGGGTGTTGGCCGAAAACCACCACCAGTTTCTGCGCATTGACCGCGAACGCTTTATGGCGCTCGATAAGGCCCTGTGTGACACGGTGCTGGCCCGCCTTGATGCGGCCCTGGAAGGCGCGGGCATTCTTGTGCTGTCGGATTATGACAAGGGCCTGCTGTCGGACGATATGCTGCCCCGTGTGATCGCCTTGGCCAACGCCCGCGGCGTTCCTGTCATGGTCGACCCAAAGCGGCCTGATTTTGCGATCTACAAAGGCGCGCAAATCATCAAGCCGAACCTGAATGAGCTGTCCACGGCAACAGGGTACGATTGCCATGACATTGCGAACCGCGATCTGGCATTAAAACAGATCAGCGCACAGACCGGCGCCGATATCCTGCTGACAATGTCGGAAAAAGGGATGATCTATTACCCGGCTGCAGGCGGTGAAACGATCCATATGGCGACCTCTGCGCGCGAGGTGTTCGATGTTTCGGGGGCCGGCGATACGGTCATGGCGTTGTTCGCATCTGTCCGTGCCAGTGGCGCCCCGATAGAGACGGCAATGCATGTGGCCAATATTGCGGCCGGTCTCGTGGTTGCCAAGGTCGGCACCGCAGTGCTGGAAGTAGCCGAACTGGATGAGGCTCTGACCCAGTTCTCCCGGCATCGCAACACATCCCGGCCAACACAGACAGAAGACGACAGCAACGGCGAGATCATGGATCTGGCAACCGCCGCCGCCCGCAGTGCCGAATGGAAGCGTAGCGGTTTGCGTGTCGGCTTTACCAACGGCTGCTTCGATCTGCTGCACCCGGGCCATGTGCGCATTCTACAGGCCGCGCGCAGCTTTTGTGACAAGCTGATCGTGGGGATGAACACCGATGCCTCGGTCCAACGCCTCAAGGGGCCTACCCGCCCTGTACAGCAACAGGATGCGCGCGCCTGCGTTATGGCCGCCATGACAGGCGTTGACGGCGTCGTCCTGTTTGATGAAGAGACCCCGCTGAACCTGATCAAAGCGATTGTGCCAGATGTTTTGGTCAAGGGGGCAGACTATGAGATCAAGGACATCGTCGGAGCCGATTTCGTTCTAGCCAACAAAGGCAAGGTAGAGCGCGTTCCCCTGAAGGAAGGCCACTCAACCACATCCCTGATCGCCCGATCCAACCTGCCCACCCCCGGTGAGGCCACATCGTGACGCAGGCGCTGGATAGCGCACGGGCACAAGGCGCGCTGGACTGGCTGCTCGACACCAGCCTGCCGCTGTGGCTGTCCCGCGGACTGGACCGTGAACGCGGGGGTTTTCATGAATCTCTGGATCCGGTGACCGGTGGCTGCGACGCCGATTTCCGCCGCCTTCGGGTGGCAACGCGGCAAACCTATGTCTGGGCCGCTGCCATGCGTCTGGGATACGCAGAAGCCGAAGAAGGTCTGCACCACGGCCTGAAATTTCTGACCGGGCCCGCCCGCCACACAGAGGGTGGTTTTTGCAACCGCTTCGACCTGAACGGAAAAGTTACCGATGCCACGCGCGATCTTTATGATCTGGCCTTCGTCGCCTTCGCTCTGGCACATGCCTATGACGTTACCGGCGACACAACGCTGCGCGACGAGGCAGACGCCCTTGCCGCGCTGATCAGCAAGGACATGCCCCATCCTTCCGGTGGCTTCCATGAGGCACTGCCCCCTCGCCTGCCCCGCCGTCAGAACCCGCATATGCACCTGCTTGAGGCTGCATTGGCCTGGAGCGAACTTGCCCCCGAAGGTCCGTGGACCGGCATCGCGAAAGACCTTGTCGCCCTGTTCCAGACGCGATTGTTTGATCCTGCGACAGGGGCCCTGCCCGAATATTTCGATGCAGACCTGCGCCCCGTGACCGACGATCAGATGGTTGAACCGGGGCATCATTTCGAATGGGTTTGGTTGCTGCACCATGCAAAGCGTTTAGGCATTGCAGAGCAGACAAACGAGGCCGGCGCGCTTTATGATTTCGCGCACCGTTTCGGCATCGGCCCGTCGGGCGTACCGCATGGTGCTTTGGCGCTTGATGGACAAATCCTGCCGGTAGCGACCCGCATCTGGGCGCCGGCAGAATGGCTCAAGGCAGAGGCCGTGACACCCGGCCCTGACCGCGATGCACGCGTAGGGCGGGCCTGGGCTGCCGTGCAACGCTATCTGGAAGCAGACATGCCCGGTCTTTGGCACGAACGTCTGGACAAGGATGCCTTCGTGCCCGGCCCTGCCCCGGCCACCTCGCTGTACCATCTGGTGCTGGCGATCGAGGTTATGTGCCAAGCCACCGATTGCCACCCGCGCCCCTTTGCAACGAAAGCCCCCGTATGACAGAGGTCCACAGCGGGCGCAGTGCGGTGCTATTTGACCGGGACGGGGTGCTGAATGTCGATACCGGCTATCTGCACCGCCCCCAGGAATGGGTCTGGATTGACGGCGCACCGGAAACGATCGCCAGCGTCAAAAAGCGTGGACAATTGGCCATCGTAGTGACCAACCAGTCCGGCATCGCCCGGGGCTATTATGATGAAACGCACCTGCACGCCCTGCACGCTTGGGTGAATGATGACCTGGAACACCGGACCGGCGTGCGCATTGACGCTTTTTACCATTGCCCCTACCTGCCCGATGCACCGGTGGCTGCTTTTGCGCATCCCGATCACCCCGACCGCAAACCGAACCCCGGCATGCTGCTGCGCGCGATCGCCGATCACGGGCTTGATCCGGCATCCTGTCTGATGATCGGTGACAAAGACAGCGATATGCAAGCCGCTGCCGCCGCCGGCGTGACGGGCAAACTGTTCAGGGGCGGCGACCTGTCTCACATGCTGCGCGACTGATACTTGCGCCGCCCGCCAGACAGATCATGGGCATTTAGCCCGCGTTAGTGTCGAGATAGGCCCGGACACCGTCCTTGAGGTTTGTGAATTCGGCCTTATACCCCGCCTCCCGCAATTTTGTCAGATCAGCGCAGGTATAGCTTTGATAGGCGCCGCGCAGATGGTCGGGAAAGGGAACATATTCGATTTCACCCTTGCCGTGCCAGTCGATCACCGCTTCGGCCATGTTGTTGAAGCTGTGCGTGCGTCCCGAACCGCAATTGTAGATGCCCGACACATCCGGGTTATCCAGCATCCACAGATTTACCGAAACACAGTCTCTAACAAAGACAAAATCCCTTTCCTGCCCGCCATTGGCATACCCGTCCGTGCCCTCGAACAACCGGGCGACCGATGTATCACGCACCTGATTGGAGAAATGGAAGGCGGTAGACGCCATCGCGCCCTTATGTGTCTCACGCGGGCCGTAAACGTTGAAATATCTCAGCCCGACCACCTGAGCTGTCTTTTTCGGCAGCATGCGGCGTACATATTGGTCGAACAGAAATTTGGAATAGGCATACATGTTGATGGGCTTCTCGCAGGCCCGGTCTTCGCGAAAGCCGTTTTCGCCCATACCGTAAACAGATGCGGATGAAGCATAGATAAAGGCCGCGCCGTTGTCCTGACACCAGTGAAGCAACTGCTTTGAATAGTCATAGTTGACTTCCATGACATAGCGGCCGTTCCATTCCGTTGTTGCGGAACATGCTCCCTGGTGGATGATCGCCTCTACCGGGCCGAATGCCCCTGCATTCAGCTTTTCCATCAGTTGATCGGATTCAACATAGTCAGCGATATCAAGATCAACGAGGTTAACCATCTTGTGACCATCTTCAAGCTGATCCACGATAACGATATCGGTCTGGCCACGGCGGTTCAGCGCCGCAACAATGTTAGATCCGATAAAACCCGCACCACCCGTGACAATAATCATTGGCAGAATTCCCCTATTTCAATTCAAGCAAGGACTATCACTGAACGCATTCAATCTCTAGCCTTCAAGCCTATAAATAGTCGGCAAGTTCCGGCTCTGGACGTGGTGCTTGAAAACGCAGCTTTCGGCACGATCAGGCGGGCAATTGCAGCTTCAAATAGCTGCAATTCAGGCTCTAATACAGGGCTTTCCGGTCAGCATAGTCAGTAAGGATTATAGGATTTTTCCTCAATGATGACCGAACCGGTCAGCATATTGATCTTGCGCTTGATCTCGGCACGCTTGTCGTTCCTGATATAAACCTGACGCGCCAGTTCGATGAAATCGGCACCAAAATTCTGGTCACGCTCGGCCTGGCGCTTACCATCCTCGATATCCCACAGCGTGTTGTTCACCTCTTCCAGTTGCCCGACAAGCGCATCCAGCTCCGGGCCCGACACAGGAACCTTCGTGACGGCCTTCTCCAGCGCTTCAAGTTCCAGCTTGACGTTCTTTCGTTTCGCGGCGTCGGAAAATCGTTTTAGTTTGATCCTGAGAATGGTGATTTTGTCGAAAAGCTCACCAACAGATACGGGTATGTCTATATTATTCAAAGCATCGCCTTTCTATAGAGGGCGCAAAGTGTTTCAGTCCTGACACAGATGTCTAAACGCCTGCATGACATCCTCTACGGAGATGTCGGATATACACTTACATTCTCCGGAACGAAACCTCTCTATGTCAGTGACTTCGCAGGGCGTACAGTCCCGCTGTGCAGAAAGGCTGATGCAGTTCGATCTTAGCGGCGCGCGCGTCGCCACATCTGTCGGGGCGAACAGGGACAGGACCGGAATGCCCAAAGCATGGGCAATGTTCATGACCCCGCTGTCATTGGATATGAAGTAATTACAGGCGCGAATTTCACTCACCATTTCCTCGATTGTGCCGCCGGTGTAATCCTGTGCGCCCTCGACATATTCATCGGCAACCCCGAATGAACGCAGCTCCCATCCTTCGGCTGTCAGACGCGGAACGAGCTCTTCAAACCCCGTCCACCGCTTCGAGCTCCAATAGCCCGGTTTTGACCCGCCATGGATGCCGATAACCCGCCCCTGCGTCCATGTATGGTTGATGTTGGACACATAATAGTCATTCGCAAAAGTCGCGGGATCGTATGGCACCCCCATCATCGCCTCTACGGCCTCCAGATTAAATAGGCTTTCATGCGATGTCTCACCCGGCCGGAACATGTTCCAGTCCCGGCTATAGAGCACATTCGGAGAATTGAACCGCATCCGTGCCGACCCGAAGCAATGCGAGAGAAAGACAGTATCGTAGTAACGCTCCAAAAGCGCTGGTCCCATCCGGTGCACCGCATTCACAATCCCGTCGCGTTGCAGCAGAAACAGGCTCCCGCTGTAGTCCTCGGCCACGACAACATCGACCGGCGCGCCAATGTGCCGCGCGATGGCAGTCAGCATTGGCCCGCAATGCAGCAGATTGCCGATCCCTGACCCGACACCGACCAACACAGGCTTGCGCATGAAATCAAAGACATTTCGCTGCGCATCGCGCTGTCTGGCAGCAGAGTAGCGGATGGCGTTTTCATGGGCGCGCTGGACGCATTGTGCGTAATACTCGGGGTCGTCATAAAGCCGCGAGATTTCGGTGGCCCATGCATCAGCATCTTCGGGCAAAACGATCCCGGATTCAGTCAACAGATACGGCACGTTGCCTTCGGTCGATCCGATGACCGGTTTGCCAAAGCGATGTGCCTCAATGGGGACGCGTCCGAAGGTTTCCTTGAACTGATAGCTTGGAACCGCGACCACATGGGCCCCAAGATAGAGGGGGGTCATATCCTCTACCTTCGAGATGATCTCGACGTTTTTCAGCCCTCGGCTATCGATCTGGGCAATGCCTGCTTCGATGGATTTTTGATTGGCGATTGTCACAAAGGACACGTTGGGTAGACGTTCTGCGACATCAAGGATCAGATCAAACCCTTTGTCGGGCCGTGAATTGGCCAACAGAACATAATTCATGCGCGTGGGGGCGTCCGACATCAGGCACGTTCTCCCGGAATGGATGGAATAACCGGACAGCGAATACCATGGGCGGCTTCGATGATGTCACGTGTATATTCGGAATTGGCGAAAATGGTCTGGGCCTGAGACATGATATAGCCAAAGTCCTCGCGGGGGATCGGGGTGCCGTCGCCCTCGAAAAAGGTCTCGCCGCCGCCACGGCCCAGCACGTCACGCCAGAAGTAGATGCCGTATACGAAGGTGATGTTAGTCATCTCAAGCGCCTGCGCCACCTGATACCCCATACCTGAAATCGCGTGCACCACAGACGCACGATTTTTGATGAAGTACCGCCGCATCACGTTGGGGTCGTTGTCGATCGCGCCCGAAACGATGCCTTCGGGTTTCACGTGACTTTCGATCGCTTCCCGTTCAACCCCGAGGATATGTGGCTCTAACCCGAATGATTTGTAGTTATAGGCCAGGCTTTCCATCGTGTGCTCGGCGCCGCCGAATTTGGCGATCCCGTACCGAGAGAGCAAGACAACAGGGCCGCTGCCGGGTGTCGGGGTTTTGGGGGTGTAGACCCATTCATAGGCGCCCAATTGGACGTTGAGCGGCTTTTCCAGTTCGATCAACCCTGCAAGATCCAAATCCTGAAGAGCCTTCGCCCGCCACAAACGGGTGCCGTCTTCATCAATGATGCAGCCTGCTTGGGGGTGACGCATGACCAGCTTTCGCCACGTGTCATAATTGTGCTCAGCCGTGGGTCCCAGAACAAGGATATCTTCTTTGCCGACGTCATGTGTAAACAACGCGCCCAATGTCGCGCAGTTTTCAAATCTGGACTGATCACCATGAAGCAGCGGTGAATCCGGTTCGTCCGGACGGGTGACCTGAATGAAACCGGGCTCGGGCAGGGGCTTGAGTGCCCCTTGCAGATATCCGTAGACACGTTTGTTGTTGGTCGCCGTCAGGTTGCCAGGCCATCTTTCGAGGATCAGGTCCGACAGCTCCATCGCCTCATCGATTTTGCGCATCTCGATCAGGATACGTGTTTTGGCGACCAGCGGTTCCGGCCGGTCCGGATTTTGCGCGATGCTGATTTCGATAATCCGCTCGGCCAGATCCAGATCGCCAATCTGCGTGGCCGCCTGTGCCAGCGACGCCGGCAATTTGGGCAAGGGATCCAGATCTAAAAGCGCGTTGAGAAGCGCCAGAAGATCGGCGGACAGCGCCTGATCCTGTGCGTGACCCGCCGCATTGATCTGGCGGGCACCGACCTTGGCCAGTTCAAGGCCGGAACGTTCCGGTTTCCAGCCGCTGTTATAAAGCTTCAAAAAGATCGATCGAGCCTGTTCGAGCTGACCATCCTGTAGATATGTAACCCCCAGAAAAAACTCCGGCTCGGGGTCATCTTCGGACAGGGAGATCAACATGTTGAAAAACATGTAAGCCTTTGACAGGTCTTTTTCGTACAGACATCCGCGCCCGATGGACAAAAGCAGCGCGTGAAATTCCTTATTGCCGGCCAGAAACGTACCCGAATTACTTAACTGCGGCCACCGCTCAGGAATTGGGAGCCTTCGGGCCAGAAGAGCATTCTCAATCTGCGCCAGAACCGCCTTGCCAGCGCCTGTCAGGCGCGCAGATTTCTGGGGCTGTGGGGTGGACGCATTTGATGCAGCAGGCACAGGCGCGGGCTGAGAAGTTTGTGTCGGAGCGGGCGCACTGCCAACAAGCTTATTGCTGAGAGCGACCGTCTGATCCGGCGCGCCCTTGAGGCGAACAACCCCTGTCATCAGCTTTTCAGGCGGATAGTCTTTTGAGGGTTTAATGCGAAATCCGTGAAACCCGGTTCCCACACCTCTATCAAGGAGGTGCTGGCGGAAATCATCTGCAACAGCAGTCCCCAGAGTTTCTCCGTCGACCAAAAACTCGACCTCTAGTGGCGTGGCGTAGTTATCAGAATAGAGGCACCAGCCTGTGATATATCCATGAGCTGACACACCAGCCCACCCCTTTAAAACATGACTCATACCAGCCCTAGCCTACATTTTTTTGGACACATGGCGTATCTCATGAAAACCACTCCCACAACGACAAAACAGTCTTCAGCCAGACCTGCAAGGCGCTTTGGAAAACGATCGCCCAAACCTATACCCGCACATGGTGATGCACCACCACCCCTGCCGGAACAGTCAAATGTTTCGCACGCGAAACATTTGACCTATTGGTCAAATTTTACAAATTGACGGATATCCAGCGCAACAGGCTATCGCGGCTGGCCTTGGTCAGACCCGGACCTTTCAGAGTGATGCTACCGTCAGGATTGTCGTGCATCCAGACCGCGGCTGCCACCTTTCGCCCGCCCTCTGTCCGCTCGGCTTGTTCCTTTGGCTGAACCGCCTGCGCGAGAGTATCGTCAACGGCAGGCGCATCCGCGTGATTACGCTCGGCCGTTTTTTCAGGTGTCTGTCTGGGGGCTGGCGGCGCGACCACAAGGCCCTGTTCAAGCAAGGCGCGTTCCTGCTCGGCGGTATCGGGGGCCTGTGCTTCCAGCAACGCCACCAACCGGGGGCCCAACGCAGGGTCATCCTCCAGGCGACGTGCAAGCGTCAGGCCCGCACGTTCCCCCATGGCGGTTGGGAACCGCAGCGCCCCATCCAAGGCCCGCACAATGTGGGTAAAGCTGCCGATCTTGGACCTTTTTGCACGGCTCGCGCTCTGAAATAGAGACTGCAAGGCCGATTTGTCACTATCATAGACACCCTGCTCCACCGTTCGCAGCACAATATGTGCCCGCTCGTAATAGCTGAGACCGACGCGGATTTCGTTCTCTTCCACCATCGCAAGATAGGCGTCAGAGGCTTCTTGAGGGCTGCGCAGCAGCGCAAGCACATGGGCCGGACGCCCCTCCTCTGCTGCGATCTGTGACAGCGCCAGACAGCGCCGCCACCCTGAAATCAAACCATAGCTGTCCGGCCCGAGGGAAACGACCTCGACCGGTTGCTGCTGGCCGCGCGCGCGCAAGCTGCTGACCAAAGCTTCCAGTTCTTCGGGGTCCGTCATCACCCTGTCACGCACCAGATGATCCAGCTGGATCTGTGCGATCGGCACATCCAGCACCATGCGCCCGCTCTCACGGGCCTCACGCAACGCGTGCGACATTTCCTCCAGCGCCGATACGCTGGCGGCGTCATGTACAATGCCGCTGATGGGAGGTGTCCCCCGATAGGATTTAGTCTCTAACTGGGGAGGAATACCCTCACTGGCTGAGAATGAAGGCGGGGTGAGCCGTTTGCGTTTGGCCATGATCGGATCTCCTTTGGCGTCTGGAGGCCGCAGGATCTGCGGCGAAAATCAAGCGCGCGTTAACACGCCGTGCTGTACTTACTTGGCCGCCTGCCCTGCGGCTTCGGCATCGCGCGCCCAAGCCCCGATCAGCAGCGCCTTGAAGGCAGCATAGGTTTCGTCAAATGTTTCGCGGCCCCTTGCGTAGGTCTCGCGGTTGAAGTCGCGGTAATCGGCTTCGTAGATACCGCGCACCTGTTCGCCGGCCTGACCGATCAGCGCAGTGAACCCCTGCCGATGCGGGGATAGGGTTTCGCCGAGATAGGTTTGCATCAATGCCCCCAGTTCGGCCTGCTGCGCCCCGTCATATCGTGTGATGACAGCCCTGACGGCATCCCATTCGAACGACAGCTCTTCGCGCCCCAGCGCGCGTGCTGCGATGTTCTCGCCGTCTTCGATGGATTTGAACGTGGTGTGCAGCATGTCAAAGAACCGGCCCGTGCTGTCGAATTCAAGAAACGACGCCCCCAGCGGGACCAGCAAGATATCCGAGGCGGTGAGCCCGTTGATCGTCAGGTAGCCCAGGGCAGGGGGGGTATCGATGAAGATCACGTCATAGCTATCGAGCACGCCGTCAGCGGCCAGCGTATCACTGAGCGCATCCCATAGTTTCCAGCCACGTGCCTGCATCCGCCACACCGGCACCTGGAATTCGGCCCAATACAAATCAAGCTGCGCGCCGATCAGATCGATGTTCGGCCAGTGGGTGTTCTGGATGAGGTCAGGCGCGCGCACCCCGAGAGCTTCGGTCAGGGTTTCGTCCACGGGGATGGGCGGATCACCGCGGTCAATACGGCGTTGGTTGTCGCTGCGCAGATGTTGGGCGTAGTGGCGGGCGATCAGCGGGAAAACAGTTTGCCATTCGTCCGCGACCTGTCCGCCAAAGATGGAGGTCATTGATCCCTGACTGTCGAGGTCGATCACCAGCACGCGGTAGCCGTCAAGCGCGGCGGACATCGCCAGATGCGCCGCGGTAGATGTCTTGCCGACCCCGCCTTTGAAGTTGGCCACGGCGACCATCTTTGCCGGCAGGCCCTCGGGGCGGTAGGGCAGGTAGTTCTTGGCCTTGGAACCTTCTGCGGCGAAATGGGCGCGCAGACGCAACACCTCATCGAGGGTAAACCATTTCGCGCCGCTTTCGGTCTCTGACATCCCTTGTGGCAGGTCGGGGTTCTGTTTGAGAACGCGGCGGAAGTGACCCTGTGCGACGGGGATCAGATAGCGGGTAATTTCCCAAGTAGAAAATCGTCGCAACTGTCGGCTGCCATCCATCTGAAGCCCGCGGCCGACCAGATCGTCGCGCCCGCGGGCGCAGGCTTGGGCAATGTTGTGAAAGTCATGTGTTGTCGTTGTATCGGCCAGGGCATCACGCGCTTGATCGGGATCTATGGTGAAATAGGGGGGCGTCCTTGCGGGGGAGGTCATGGAAATACGCGGCCTTTATGTGTTGAGTTTTTCGCAAGGTAGCACAAAACGCAGCACATGGAATAAATCTTATCACCCGCCTGTCTTTTTCTTTGTTTTTCTGAGCAATTCCAGCCTTTCGGGCGGGGTTTTGCGGTGCAGAAGGGGTGTTTCGAGGTCGTCTGGACCTGCTTATTCCAGTTAATTAGTAGTTATATGTCGTTAAGGCACAACATGATTTCGCAACATCCTGATTTATAAGGCGGTAGGGCGACTCTGAAAAGGGAGTGCGACTCTGAAACACCGATAAAGCGATTCCAATCCCCCGTTGGAATGACTCTGATCCCCCGTTGAGATGTGCGCGAAGAGTGGACGGGACCTGTGGATAACTTTAGGATGCTCGCAACCCGCCACAAGTGTGGGATTCGCGTAAAGCGTTAAAAGTGTTCCTGACTACGGCAGGGCACCAGAGCAGCAGGCAATCTGCCACAGGTAGAGGACGAAACCATGCAACAACCCAGTGTCGGGGTGGGGCCCCCAACGGCGGATTTTTTCGTCTGCGATTTCTTTGGGGCCAGTCCAAAAAATGATCTGGGCACAATGGAGCATCCGATCTTTTCCCTGTCCACGCGACCGGACCGGCGGATCCTGAGCTATACCCATAATGATACGTTCGTAGAGGTCACGCCCAGTGTGAAAGGACGTGCGACAATCCACGACAAGGACATTCTGATTTATTGTGTCAGCCAGTTGATGGCGGCGGTGAATGCGGGCAAGCCGATCAGCCGCGTGCTGCATCTCAAGGCGCATGATCTTTTGATGGCGACGCACAGGGATACGAGCGGCGATGCCTATGCGCGCCTGCGCGAAGCCTTCGAGCGGTTGTCGGGAACGCGCATTACCACCAACATCACCACCGGAGGTGTCGAGACCACCAGCGGTTTTGGTTTGATCGAAGCCTGGGAAATTGTGCGCCGCGCGCGGGCGGGCAGGATGATCAACCTTACTGTCACTCTGAGCGAGTGGCTGTTCAGGGCGGTCTTGGATAAATCGGTGCTGACGCTGAACCGTGATTATTTCCGGTTGCGTAAACCGCTGGAGCGGCGGGTCTATGAACTGGTGCGCAAGCATTGCGGACGTCAGGCGGAATGGGTGGTCTCTGTATCGGTCTTGCACAAGAAGGCAGGCTCGGCCGCGCCATTGCGGGTGTTTCGGGCGGCTGTGCGGCGGATGATCCAAGATGGCAATCTGCCCGACTACCAGATGTCCGAGCGTGCGGGTGATCTGATTTGTTTCGGACGCATCGCCGTGATCGAGCCGTCCTTGCGTGCGCCGGTTCTGATGACACAGACGCTTGAGACCGCGCGCGCGCTGGCACCGGGCGACGACATCTATGCGCTGGAGGCCGAATGGCGCCAGTGGTGGGCCGAGACGGGCGCGCCGAAACTGGGATCTGCGGACAAGGCATTCCTGGGATGGGTTCATGCACGACAAGCCCGTTCCTGAAGCGGGTAGGGATAATGGATCTCACAGGGTTATGAGACGATGAGCACAGGGGAAGACCCCGCCCTTAGACCGCGCAATCCTTGGTCGCGGGCGCGTCATGTGCTGGCGCTTTTGGCGGCGGGTGATGCACAGGGGGCGGCGCGCCATCTGGAAATGATCCGCCATCACCCCGCGTTGCCGCCTGCGGCTTTTGCAATCTATGCCGATAAGGTGAAGGCCGCGCTGGATGCGGCGGGTCGGCCGCAACCGCTTGATACACCCAGTGCCTATACAGGGGGGTATGACGCGCGCCTTCGACAGCCGTTCCGGCAGGTGCAGGCCGGAGTACTACCGGCGCGGCCCTACCCGGCAGGCATGGTTCTGCCGCCACGGGCTGGCGCGCAGAATGACACAGAGTTTTTGCGTCGCGCAGCTACGCGCGGATACTATGGCAGCGGACAGCCGCTTGGGGTGACTGTCTTTGTTGCGGCGGATGCCACGACGGATGTGGCCGCTATTGCCACTGCCTTGATGGGGCAGGCGGAAGGGGGGGATATCTGCCTGACGGTAGCGGGGGCGGATGTTTCAGAAGACCTGTCGTTGCCGCAGGCGCTGTCCCCGCGCATCGTGCGTGCGCCTTTTCTGAGTGCGCAGGCTCAGGCGGTGATGGCACAGACGCTGGAGGACACCAAGAGCGACATAACGATTTTCTTGTCCGGAGAGGTCGTGCTGGATGACGGGTTTCTGGCGCGGGCCTGGTATCTGGCGCGGGTAAGCGACAAGGTTGTTCAGGCGCTGGTGCCTTTGGAAGACGCCGCCGGCCTGCAACCACTCACCAGCTGGCGTCTTGAACACGAAATCGCCACCTCGGATTTTCCGTATCGCGCGCTGGGGGGGCTGAGCTTTGTGGTCGCTACGGCGCTGATCCGTGCCGTGGGATTGCCTGACGCGCGTTTTTCCAGCCTTTGTCTGGCGGCGCGGGAAATCGGCTGGCGGATGTTTCAGAGGGGGGCTTATTTTGCACCGCTTGCGGTTCCGGTGTTGAAGCCTGCGCGCGACAGTGCTGCTGATGCCGCCGATCAGGCCCTTTATGTGGGGCTGTGTCCCAATCCACTGGACCGTCCGGCGGACGGCACGTTTCAGCGCCCGCGTGTGGATATCTATATCCCCACCTATAACGCTGTCTCCTATATCCGCCGCGCCATCGACAGTGTGCTTGAGCAGGATGTGCGTGATTTGCAGGTCTGTGTCGCGGATGACAATTCGACCGATGGGACATATGCGCTGGTGCAGGAACACTATGCGGACAATCCGCAAGTGCGGGTACAGACCGGACCCAACGGCGGGATCGGCCATGCCTCCAACCGTGGCATAGCAATGGGCAGCGCGCCCTATATCGGGCAACTGGATGCGGATGACTGTCTTAAGCCGGGGGCGGTTGGCCGGTTGATGGCATGGCTTGATGCGCATCCCGAGACCGCCTGCGTCTACGGCGCGTGCGAAAGGATCGATGCGCAGGGGGGCTACATCAAGAACGAGTTCAACTGGCCGGTGTTCACCCGCGAGAAGATGATGGTCACCTCCATCGCGCATCACTTCCGTATGTTTCGCCGCGCGGCGTTTGCCCGCACCACGCAGTTCCGCGAGGATATCGCGAATGCCGTAGACTATGACCTGCTGCTCAAGCTGACCGAGACGGGTGATTTCCACCATATCGATGAAATCCTGTACCAGCGGCGCTGGCACGGTGAAAACACGTCGGATGTGAACGAGACGTTACAAACCACCAATACGCATATCGCCCAGAATGACGCCTTGCACCGATTGGGGCTTGATCGGTTCTGGGACCTTCACATCGCCGACCCGGAGCTGCCCCGTCAGGTGGGGTACCGGCGCAGGACCGGGGTTAGGGGGGTGGTGTTCTGGCCTGCGCCCGCACAGGATGACCCCTCGTATCACCTGCGCTATGGCGCATTGGTCGAGAGTGTCGACATCTGCACCGGCACCGTGGATGCGGCCCTTGAGCAGCTTGCAAGCTTTGAGACCCCTTCGGACCTGACCTTTCACTTGCACGGGCTGTCATCCGTGTTGGGGGAGATCACGGATGCAGCGGCCGCTCAGACGGCGATTGATACCTTTGTGCATACAGCAGAGACGTTCGTTGCAGGCGGCGGGCGGTTCGTCTGGACCGTGGGGCAACGTACCAGTTTCTCAGAGCTTGAGACACAGCTGGCTACGCGGTTGGCGCACCTGGCCTGCTGTGTGCATGTCGACAGTGCAGCGGTGCTGAAGGCCGCCCGGGCGGTTTTCGACATTCCCCCGTCCAAGGTCTGCATTTTGTCGCAGGGCCATTACATCGGCTGCTACCCCGATTTTGTCACGCGCACCCAAGCACGCGCGCAACTGGATTTAGCGCAGAGTGACGATGTGATCCTTCTGGCGCATCTGCCGCAGGAAGAGGGAGCTTTGAAAGAAACAGAAGAGCTGCGCCTTGCCCTAAGGGCGCTGCTGGAGGCGCGCCCACAGGTTGTGCTGGTTCTGGCCGGAAGCGGGCAGGGGACCCTTGCACAGCAGCTGTCCGACGCTTTGCCGCCACTGCAACAAGGGCGGGTGCGCAGCATGGCGCGTCCCGTCGACGAAATGGAGATGCAGGTGTTCATGCGGGCGGCGGATGTCGCGCTGTGCGCCGCTGCGCCCGGGCCTGCGCTTGTTGCGCTTGGGTTTGGTGTGCCGGTTGTCGCGCCGGCAACCGGCCCGATGGAGGAGCTGTTTGCTGGTGCTGCGGCGGGCGCGCTTTATGATCCATCGCGCGGCGGCAATGCGCTGGTCCGTGCGCTTGGTGATGCGTTGGATGCCAAGCATACGGGCGCGGCCGAACAGATGGGCAAGGCTGCGCGCGCGCTTGCACAGGCCTGTCCGTGGCCGGATTTCACGCCGGTTCTGACCGCGAAGGGATAGACGGTTCCGATTGTTTAGCCGGGATGCGCCAGACGCATGTTACGTTCGTGCCGCTCGATGCCTTCTTCGATATCGCGGTAATAGCGCGCACTGCCTTTTTCCAGCACGATGGCCGCATTGCAGACGCGCCTGACGCTGCCCAGAGAGTGGCTGACAAAAACAGCACTGCTGTTTTCCATCCGCTCCCTGAAGATCATCTCGCTTTTCTCTTTGAACGCAGCATCGCCCACCGCCGTTACCTCATCCACCAGATACCAGTCAAAATGGATGCCCATGGAACAGGCAAACCCCAGACGTGACCGCATCCCTGAGGAATAGGTGTGCACAGGTTGGTAGAAGTGATTGCCCAGCTCCGAGAAGTCTTCGACAAACGCGAGGAGTTCGTCCGTGTCCACACCGTAGACACGCGCCAGAAAACGCGCGTTCTGCGCGCCGGTCAGATCGCGGTGAAAGCTGCCCATGAAGCCGACAGGCCAGGAGATGGTGCCATCTATTTCGATCGTCCCGCTGTCGGGCTGGATGGCCCCTGCGATCATCAACAGCAGACTGGATTTGCCCGCCCCGTTGCGCCCCAGCAATGCGATGGATTTCCCTTGCGGAAAATTCATCGTCATATTGTTGGCGATTGTCTTGTGGTTGCCCTTTAGGTGAAAGGTCTTGCTGACATTTTTCAGCCGGATCATGTCTAGCGCCGGTCCTTGATGCTATAGGCAATCAAAACGGCCAATATCCATATCCCTGACAAAAGCAGGGCAATGACGGCGAGTGTCAGGATCCGGTCGGGATAGCGCGGGGTTTCGGGCATGGTGGGACGCAAATAGGCGGCCAGATAACGGCTTTGCCGACGGGCCTCGGCCACGGCGGAATCGTAGGCGGAGAGGGAAGACAAATATGCTTTCTCTGCAAACTCCAGATCGACCGACAGGCTTTCGAACGTGCCGATCAGATCGGCATAGACTTCCTTGTTGGTATCTAGCGAGCCCTGGCTTCCCGTGGGGGTGCGCGCGCCAAGTTGTTGCCGCTCTCCCTGAATGCGGCGCTCGATCACTTCGATGCGGCGCCGTGTTTGTGCAATGCGCGGATCGTTCACGCCTTCTTGCAGGTCCGCGTCGATCAAGGCTTCTGCAAGCTGGGTTTGCAGAGAGCTCAACAGGCCCATCCGACCTGCGATATCTGCCATCGGGTCGACAATCTGGGTTTCGTTGCGAAACAGGGTCAGGGCCTGCCGTGCCTTTTTGAGCCGCTCGACCCCTTGGTCCAGTTCGTCGCGGGCATAGCGGGTCGCATCGCTGCGCGCGACGTTGGACAGATTGTTGATCATGGCACTGGACTGGTCGAACAGTTCCTGGGCGATGTCATGTGCATCTTGTGGATTGAAGGCGCGCACTTCGATCTCGATCAGACCGGTGCCTGCGGCGTAGGTGAGCCGGACCATATCTGCCCAGTAATCAACCTTGTCCTCGATGCTGGCACCCGGGGCCAGCCGATAGATCACGTCCCGTTTGGGGGAGCTATAGATCTTTTCAAGGTCCATCTTCTGGTCAATGGCGCGCACCAGCTCCTGGCTTTGGATGAACTCATACAGAATGTCGGTATCCGAGGAGCTGGCCGAGGACAGGCTGGTCAGCCCTCCGAGAAGCTCCATCGCGGAGCCGACTTCTTCGCGGCGCACGGTAAAGCCGACTTTTGAAGCATATTGATCAGCTGCCAGCGTATACAGATACCACGCCGAACCGGTGACGGGGGCGGCGACAACCAGCACAAAGCTGATGATCATCATGTAATGGCGTAATTTCATGCGGGCCGGAGTGGCCGGGGCAGGTGCCTTGACAGCCGTGGTCGTAGAACCAGGCTGTGGAATAGGGGCAGCAGTCAAAGGGCATTCCGATCTTTAACATCGTTGTAAAGGTTAGTAAGCTTATACTGTTAGTTGCTGGTGATTTCCAGAGACGGAAAAAACGGCGGAGCCTGTTTAATGCCCTTTCCTGCTGCCCAGACCCCAGGCCAGCCGCGCTTTCGGGCGGCCCGGTCCATCGCGGCCTTGGTTCTACGCGAAATGACGACCAAATATGGCCGCTCTCCGGGGGGGTATCTTTGGGTTGTTGTGGAGCCTGTGGCGGGGATCGCCCTGCTGTCGATGTTGTTCATGCTGATTTCACGGACGCCGCCACTGGGGACGAATTTTCCGATATTCTATGCGACCGGGGTCTTGCCGTTTACGATGTATGTGACCCTGAGCAACAATATTGCGACGGCAGTGACCTTTTCCAGACCGCTGCTGGCCTATCCTGCGGTCAGCTTCATGGATGCCGTGCTGGCGCGGTTTTTGCTGACGACTGTCACACATCTTTTGGTCATGGCGTTGGTGCTGGCGGGGATCATCGCGTTGTATGATCTGAAGCTGGTCCTGCACTGGCCTTCTATTTTCAAGTCGGTTCTGATGGTGCTTGGAATAGCGTTTGCCATTGGCGTCATGAACTGTTTCCTGTTCCTCCGCTTTCCGGTGTGGCAGAACTTCTGGAATGTTTTGAACAGACCTATGTTTTTGATTTCAGGTATTATCTTCATTCCTGAAAGGCTTCCGAAAGAAGCGCTCCCTTATCTGAGCTGGAACCCTGTCATGCATGCGGTAGGGATGATGCGCCGCGGGTTTTATCCGACCTATGATGCGCTTTATATCGACGTCGTCTTTGTCGCGACTTTTTGTTTGGTCACGGGCGTTATCGGTTTGTGGTTCCTGGTTCGCTATCACAAGGACCTGGCTCTGCTCTGAAGAGCGGCGCTCAGGTCTTTACGGGGATTGCCGCGCGCCCTTCGGCTTTGCCGTGGCGCAGGTAATGCAGCAATGCCGGCATTTTGTTGGCGGCGATTGCCGGGTCGGCCATGTGATATTCCATTGAATCGAACTCGGGGCCGGGGTTGCGTCCCTCGAAGGCACCCATCTGCACGAAATGCTCTGCGGGGGATAGCGCAGACGCGGCGATGTCGGGGTAGGTGGTCTTATACCACGCCTCATCAAACAACCCGCTTTCTTTGGTTATCGTGATCTGTTTGTCCAACTCGGCCCGCATGGCGCGGTATGTCTTGGATATGCGTCTGGATGATATCGCTGTCGCGATCTCCTGTTTGGCTGCGGCAAGCTGGAGGAGTGTCTGGTTATAGCGCTTTTCACGCTCAAGCCTGGCTTTTGCCTGCTTGAGATCGCGCGTAGTTTTGGCCAGCGTGCTGTTGGCCTTGGACAGATCGGCGGACTGTTGCTGAAGGCGCTGTTCGCGCTCCTCGAGTATCTGGGTCAGCGCGGCCAGCTCCTTGTCGCGCTGTTGCATGCCGCCGCCGGTGGCGTTGACGGTAGCTTGCAGCGTGTCGCGCTGTTTGGCCGCCTGTGCAAGCGCTTGGGATAGCTGCTTGTGGGATGCCTGACGCTGTTGTTCAAGCGCGTCTATCTCGGTGGCATGGGTATCTTCGAGTTCGCGGATCCGGGCCAGAAGCTCGGCGTTTTTGCTGCGTTCGGTTTCCAGCAGCCGGGCCTGTTCGGGCCGGGGTTGTGTACCCGCTGCGGTATTGACCTTCATGGCCACCGCGCCGGGCGATGTATTGACCGTGCCTGTGCTGGCTGTCCCCGTGCTGGCGGGACCTGCGCTGACCGGAGCTGTGCTGCGTGTGGCCAGCTGATCGGTGGCGGCTTTCAGCCGGTCTTCGAGTTGGGCCAGTCTGGCCTGTCCTTCGGTGAGCTGCCGCTTTTTTTCCGCCAGCTCGCTGAGCGCCTGATCCCGCTGGTTGTGGGCCGCTTTCAAAATATCCGAGGCGTCCCGGCCCTGCACAAACATGCTGTGCCATTCGCCAAGGCGTGAAAAGACGTTTTTCACATTCAGGTAGCCGGGTTTGCCAGGCTGTAACTGTGTCAGGCGCATCAGGCGGTCGTTATGCTGGCGGCCTCTCAGAACAAGGCGCACACCCCGCAGCGGGTTCGCCAAGAACACGCCGCCATCCAGAGCGATTTTATCGCTGTATTTTGCAAGTAGGGCCGCATCACCGCCCTGGGCAAAAAGGATCAAGGCACGGTCGGACAACAAAGGCGCCCAGATGCTGTCGATTTCATCGAGGAGCGCCTGTGTCACAGGCTTGTTGATAATGAGAAAGTCGATCTGCGCGGCTTGCAGGTTTTGGGCCAGGTCTGCTTGGTTTGCGGTGAAAATCTCTGAAAAATCGGAAAAGTGATGCTCGTTATAGAGCTCTATGTCGTCAAGATCGACGTCGGTCTCTGTTTCGATGCCGAAACAAACGGCTTCGATGTTCAGTTTCTCAATGGCTTGGCAGGCAGCAAAATACGGAACCGCATCGGCAACGCCCAAGCAGACGACCATGTTCGGGCGGGCATTTTCGACCGTCCAGAACAGCAGCGGGACATGTTCCAGAAACGGTGACGGGGCCGCGTAGCGCGCGCGCCAGAACAAGGCTTTGCTGGACAGCGGTGCCAGTGCATCAAAACTGTTGGTGACGGCTTTGGATGTGGTGTTCTGCACGACGCCCTGGTTCATGATGTACTCCTTGGTCTTTGCCTCTGATGACACTTTGTCACTTGGTTGCCAAGACAGGCACTTTTTATCTTAAAACAACAAGTGAATGCCTCCTACAGACATTGATGAAAAAAGTGAAACCGGAAAGCCGGGACCGGAGAAACCGGTGGGGATAGGCTGTGGGGCGCACAACAGCAGCGCCCCGGGCTTGGCGTCTTGTGGGCTGATACGTCATAGGGTACTGAACTTTCCGGAAAGATAGGGGTATTCATCGGGTGCCTGAGGCGCTCTCGCTTTGCAGAGCGCATGCGATTTTGACCGGAGCAGGCAATGAAAAAAGCGTTTATCACAGGCACAACGGGTCAGGATGGATCCTATCTCGTGGAGTTTTTGCTCGATAAGGGATATGAGGTGCACGGCCTCAAACGGAGGGCGTCTTCGTTCAATACCCAGCGGTTGGATCATTTGGTTGAAGACATCCACGACAAGCCCAATTTCCGTCTGCATTACGGTGACTTGACCGACAGCTCCAACCTGACGCGGTTGTTGTCCGACATCCAGCCGGACGAGATTTACAATCTGGGGGCTCAAAGCCACGTCGCTGTCAGCTTTGAGGTGCCTGAATATACCGCTGATGTGGATGCGATCGGTACGTTGCGCCTGCTGGAAGCAATGCGCTTTTTGGGAATGGAAAAAACCTGCCGGTTTTATCAGGCTTCCACCTCTGAACTCTATGGTCTTGTGCGCGAAACGCCCCAGCGTGAAACGACGCCGTTTCACCCGCGCTCTCCCTATGGGGTGGCCAAGCTTTATGCCTACTGGATTGCTGTGAATTACCGCGAAGCCTACGGCATGTATGCGTGCAACGGAATCTTGTTCAACCACGAGAGCCCGCGGCGCGGCGAGACCTTTGTGACGCGCAAGATCACACGCGGTCTGGCCAATATCGCACAGGGGCTCGATACTTGTGTGTATATGGGCAACATCGACGCTCTGCGCGACTGGGGCCATGCAAAAGACTATGTGCGGATGCAGTGGATGATGCTGCAACAGGACGCGCCGGATGATTTTGTGATTGCGACCGGCGTCCAGCATTCGGTGCGCGAGTTCATCACTTGGGCGGCGGCTGATCTGGGCATCACTCTGGCCTTTGAGGGCAGTGGCGTGGAAGAGAAAGCTGTGGTCGAGCAGGTAACCGGAGACGATGCACCCGGCGTAAAGCCCGGTCAGGTGATCATGAAAATCGATCCGCGCTATTTCCGCCCCGCCGAGGTGGAAACACTGTTGGGCGATCCGACCAAGGCCAAGGAAAAACTGGGGTGGGTGCCCGAAATCACGGCGCGTGAGATGTGCGCCGAGATGGTGGCGAGCGATCTTAAAAATGCGCGCAGCCACGCGCTGCTTGAAAAATACGGTTTTGACAGCGCTACGGGTCAAGGCGAATGACGGTCTGCGTACCACAGGGCGCCGGACAGCGGGGCAAGATGCTACTGACCGGCGGGCGTGGCATGGTCGGCCGCAATATCCGCGAGCATCCACTGGCGCAAGAGTGGCATATTCTGGTGCCGACCAGTGACGAACTTGATCTGACCGATGCTGCCGCGACAGCAGACTATATGCGCGACGAGCAGCCGGATATCGTTGTGCATTCGGCAGGTCAGGTGGGCGGTATTCAGGCCAATATGGCGGATCCCGTAGCATTTCTGGACCGCAATGTCGCGATCGGGCGCAATGTGATTATGGGCGCACATGGTGCAGGTGTGACGCGGCTGATCAATCTTGCTTCAACCTGTATTTACCCGCGTGAGGCGCCTAATCCTCTGCGTGAGGATATGATTTTGACAGGCCCTCTGGAGCCGACCAACGAAGGCTATGCGCTGGCAAAGATTGTAGCGTTGCGGCTGTGTCAGTATATCCGCCAGCAGACGCCGACACTGATGTATAAAACATTGGTGCCATGTAATCTGTACGGGCGGCATGATAAATTCGGCGCACATAATTCTCATATGCTGCCAGCTGTCATCGCCAAGATCCATGCGGCACGCGAAGCCGGGGATTCAACGGTCGAAATCTGGGGCGACGGCAGCGCGCGCCGTGAATTCATGTATGCAGGTGATCTGGCGGCCGCTGTTTTATGGGCCGCCATAAACATCGAGGCGATCCCTGACGTAATGAACATCGGTGTCGGCAAGGACTATACAATCAATGAATATTATCAGGCTGTCGCAGATGTAATCGGATGGACCGGTGCATTCACGCATGATTTGTCGAAGCCGGTCGGAATGCAGCGGAAACTATGTGATATTTCGCGCCAGACAGCATTGGGCTGGGCTCCGCAGATCGACCTTCGGGATGGTATGGCCCTTACGTATCAATTTTTTCTAGAAAGGCAGTCTTCATGAGTGTTCGTTTTCCTCTCGCAACCTCTTCTTGGGATCAAGCAGAGCTGGATGCGCTACAGCGCGTCATCGCATCGGACCGCTACACCATGGGGGCAGAAGTTGCTGAGTTCGAGCGCCGTTTTGCTGCGCATTTCGGCACCAAATTTGCCGTGATGGTCAACTCGGGTTCTTCGGCCAATCTGCTTATGGCCGGGGCGCTGGCCTATACATCCAATCCCGACCTAAAGCTTTTGCCCGGTGACGAGATAATTGTGCCTGCCGTTTCCTGGAGCACGACATACTACCCGTTGCACCAATACGGGCTGAAAATGGTCTTTGTCGATATTGATCCAGAAACGCTCAATTATGATCTGGATGCTTTGGCCGATGCCATAACAGAGCGCACCCGTGCCTTGATGGTTGTGAACCTGTTGGGAAATCCAAACGATTTCGATGCCATTTCCAAGCTCACCGAGGGGCGCGGGATTGTCATGATCGAGGACAACTGTGAATCTATGGGGGCTACGCTGGGCGGCAAACAGTGTGGCACCTTTGGTGTCATGGGCAGTTTTTCCACATTCTTCTCGCATCATATATCGACCATGGAAGGCGGCGTTATCGTCACCGACGACGAAGAGCTGTACCATGTAATGCTGAGCCTGCGCGCCCATGGTTGGACACGCAACCTGCCCAAGAAAAACCACGTTACCGGCGACAAGAGCGATGATCCTTTCGAGGAAAGCTTTCGCTTTGTGCTGCCCGGTTACAACCTGCGTCCGCTAGAGATGTCGGGGGCGCTGGGGCAGGAACAATTGCTCAAACTGGACGGATTGATCGAGGGGCGGCGCGCCAACGGGACAGCCTTTGTCGAGGCCATGAAGGACCACCCCAAGTTCACGGTTCAGCGTGAAATAGGGAAAAGCAGCTGGTTCGGATTTAGCCTGATGTTACGCCCTGAATTAAGCGACAGCCGTGCGGATGTCGTGCGCGGGCTTGATGCTTTGGGGTTTGAATGCCGACCTATTGTGGCGGGCAATTTCGCGCGCAAGGAAATCATGCAGCATTTCAATTTCGAGATACACGGTGATCTGGCAAACGCAGACTATCTGGACAAGCGCGGCCTGTTCGTTGGCAACCATCACTACCCGATTACCGAAGCGATCGAGCAACTCGCGAAGTTCTAGCGGGCGCGCATTTCCGTGATCTAATGCGGCACGCAGGCATGATGTCTGCGTGCAGGCCATGTCTGTTGCACGCAACGCACGCCCTGTAACGGCGGCATTAATCGATTTTCATCACAACTCGACATTGAAATTTCTATCAAAGGAACTTGCAATGTCCGAGACTTCGCCCCGGCTGGAGCTGCCTTATATGCAGCCCGCTCAAGCCCAGAAACACGTCACGCACAATGAAGCTCTGCAGATGCTAGATACATTGGTGCAGATGGTTTTGCAGAGTATCGATGCCATCGATCCACCGGAGAATCCGTCGGCAGGTGCTTTGTATCATCTGGGCAGCGGGCCCACGGGGGTCTGGACGGGCCAAAGTGACAAGCTGGCTGTCTGGGGCAATGGCGCGTGGCGGTTTTTCACGCCGCACGAAGGATGGCGCGCATGGAACCTCGAAACGCAGCGGAGCTATCTTTACCAGGGGGGGATTTGGCAATTCGAACAGACCCGGTTTGATGGTCTGGAGGGGGTCGGCATCGGCACCGGTGCGGATGGGGTGAACCGTCTGGCGGTGGCCTCTGATGCGACGTTGCTGACCCATGCCTCTGGTGGCGGGCATCAGCTTAAGCTGAACAAGGCTACGGTGGGCGATACGGCGTCGCTGCTGTTTCAGACCGGCTATGACGGGCGTGCAGAGATGGGGCTGGCCGGTGAGGACGCCTTTTCGGTGAAGATGCGCGCGGCAGAGGGAAGCTGGACACAGGCCCTGCGGATGGACCCGGTAGAGCAATCAGTGAGTCTGGCCACAGGTGGTGGGGTCCAGGCGCGCCTCACGCAGGAAGGGCTAGCTGTTGATATGGCGCCCGGCGGCGTGTCCGACTGGCGGCAGGTGTATGACCGCAGCAACGTCACAGGCACGGTGGCCCAGGTCGCCGGAGAGGTCACGGGTGCGTTGTTCGAGAGCGGCGAGAATGCCAGCGGGCAATACGTTAAATTTGCTGATGGCACACTGATCTGCCACCGGTCTGTCATCATAGATGTATCAATTGGCTTTCCACAGGATTTTGCGTATCCGGCCAGCTTTATATCGCCTCCCGCTACGTCGTTTGCTGCCAACAGCGAGGAATTATCCGCTATTGGCGGGTCAGGCGACCGGACACGGGGATATTTCGCAACTGTTTTCGGCGGCGGCTTGTCGGGTTGGTCGGCGCGGTTGCAGCAAGGCCCGTCCAATACGCCGGGCACAATATCAGACTTTGGCGTTCATCTGACAGCAATCGGTCGCTGGTTCTAATGGAGACTGATATGTACATTGCCCTTTCTCCGGTGCGCAGTGATATCGCGCGCACCTTGATCCGCCGTGGCGATACATTGATCGTCAACGGTGAGCCGTTTGATTTCACCGCCCTGCAAGAGGGGGATATCCTGCCCCTTGATGCAGTTGAGGGTAACTGGCTTGGGTCCGCTATCGAGCGGAGAGGGGGCGATCTTCATTTGACGGTCATTCTGCCGCATGGCGTGAATGCGCCCGCCGAGACGCTTTTTCCCGCCCCGCTGCATCTGACCGAAGACGGACCCGTAGATTTGCCCCCATACGGAGATCAAACATGAGCAATATTGATATGTCCATGCTGTCCACAGCGCAGGCGCGGGCAGATGCCGCGCGACAGACCCGCGAAGAGCAGCTCAAGGCGCTGTGCTGCGCGCGTATCATTGCGGTGGCGGACCGGTTTGCCCAAGCCAACATGACAGCAGCGGCGGCTGTGGGAAAACTGGACAGCGAAGAGATGGCTGCATACGGGGCGTTCCTTGATTGGGTCGAGGCCATGCGTGCCGCTTGCCGACCTGCTGCGGGACCAGTCGGGTCTGACTGTGACGATGCGGATTTTTGGCCTTCCCTACCTGCGGTCGCCGCAGAATTTATACGCCGGTTCTGACCCTGTACTGCGGCTGTCGGGTTGCGGTGCGCAAATGCTTTGTGCATTGCAATATAGTGCCTGCGCCCATAAATTATGCGCGATCAGCACATATTTTTCACGATAGAAGTACAGTTATGTCCTTGGATGACCTTCCGAAAAATTTTGATGCTGACAGCTACCTTCTTGCCTATCCCGATGTGGCCCTCAGCGGGCTTGATCCGCAGACACATTATCTGAAATACGGCGCCCGTCTGGGGCGTGCGCCAAATCCGGGTGCGGCCCGGATCGCGGCGCCTGTGCCGGGGACATATGACACGGACCCGGCGATTTTGGATGTGCGTTATGCACAAGGCATCGTGCCGCCTTCTGAGCCGATCCGCCACTCCGAGCTGGTGACGATCCTGATGCCCAGCCACAACAACGAGCAGTGGCTGACCCGCGCGCTTCACGCGGCGCTTTCCCAGCAGGGGGTCGCGGTTGAGGTCGTTCTGATAGATGACGGATCGACAGACGGCTCTGTCAGGGTTGCGCACCAGATTGCCCGGACGGCACCCAATCTGAAGGTGATATCGCTGTTGCGGAATTTCGGGTGTTACTATGCGCGAAATGTCGGCCTGATGAACTCTAGCGGAGCTTATGTCACCATTCTGGATACGGATGACATCATGCCCCCCGACCGGATCGCGCGACAGCTTGATGCGCTGAAAGCGGCCAAAGGCGTGGTGGCATGCCGGTGCCAGCAACGGCGCTGGACCCCTGACTATACCGCGCCGGTCAGTGCGCTTAAATATGGCGAGAACAGCCTGCTGTGGCGGCGCGATGTGCTGAACCGGCTGGGGGCATATGACACGGTACGTTTCAGTGGGGATGGCGAATTCCGGTTCCGGCTTGAAAAGACCTATGGCGTCAGCGCGGTTCTGAAGATGCCTGACGAGATCTATTTTACCCGAACACTGGAAAATTCGCTGACCACAAGCAGAACAAGCCGCGTTTTCACTCTTGAGGAGGGGCAACTTGCGGTGACCATGTCGCCCTCCAGAAGCAACTATCGTGAAGCGTTTACCGCTTGGCACGCCGGCGCAGGCAAGTTGAAAGTCACATTCCCGCAATACACGCGTCCCTTTGCATTGGGGTCAAAAGAGCAGAACGCCTCTCCGTCGCTGGGAGAGTTGCGCATTGGTGTGCTGGACAGCCACGCGTCCCGACGCGAGGACCTTGCCCAGATGCTGCCAAGCATTCTGCCACAGCTCAACGAGCTGCGCCTCTACCTGAACGACTATGATGCAGTTCCCGATTTCGCTCAGGACTCTAAGATCCGTGCCGTGTTGGGCCGCGATGCGCGCGGCGATTTGGGAGACACCGGCAGGTTCTATGATTTCCCTGACCAAGATGCCTATGTTTTCACGCTGGAAGACAGCCTGCGCTATCCGGCAGATTATGCGGCGCGCATGATCTATCACATCGAAATGCTTGGCCGTGCCAGTGTTGTAGGTTTGCGGGGCGATATTTTTCCTGTCGGCCCTCTGACTGCGCAAACCCAAGGCAAAATCCGCGCCTTCAAAGATGAACCCCTGGGGCAGTTTGTAGATGTGCTGGGCATGGGAACGGCGGCTTGGCATAGTTCAGCGTTGAAACCTGCTTTGGAGGATTTCGCGTCCGAAGGCCAAAGCCGTTTGTGGTTTGCTGCGGCTGCCGCACGCAAAGACGTCCCGCTTTTTATCATGCCTGCCGATACCGGTTGGGTGCGCGAAGGGGATGACCAGAACGCGCAGCTGCGAGGGCAGGGGTACGACATTGAAACGTATAACTCTGCGATAGCACCCGTGCTGGATAACGGCCGGGTCAGACGGCAGGCGCTGGCGCATCTGGGCCGCTGCTATGACGGGGATACGCTTAAGGCGGCGCGCCTTGTGATCCCGAGGAACATGCAGCGCGAGGCGGGCGATCTGATTAACACCCGCCGTTCCATAACCCATCTTGATGCACCATTAGACATGCGGGGTGTTTCCCATTCCGCAGCGGTACATTTTCATATCGTTGTTACTGGCCGGAACTGTCAGGATTACCTGACGGGGTGCTTGCGTTCTGTCGCACAGCAGTTGCCGGGGGACTATACATTCGATGTCACGATGATTGATGACGGCTCTGACGACGGCACCTATGAGGATCTGGCCCGCACCGCCATTCTGCCGCAGGCCCGTTTGATCCGTGTGGCCAAAAACACCGGCGCCGCCCATGCCTGGCACACTGCCATCACGATGCATGAAGACCCCCATGCTGTTGTTGTTCTATTGAATATGGATGACGCATTGGAGCCGTATGCGCTGCGCACGGTTGCGCGCTGTTATCGCGACACGCCCGCCTGTCACATGGCCATCGGGAACTGGCGCGATCACGAAGGCGAAAAAAATGCCGGCGGGTTCTATCCCGCAGCTGCGATCGACGACCAACGTACACGCGCGCTTGATGTGCTTCATACGGGCTATCTGCGCAGCTTCCGGCGGCAGTTTTACGATACTCTTGAGGTGTCTGATCTGCTGGATGGGCAGGATGACTGGCTTGACTGTGGTGCGGATGCTGCCCTGATGTATGCGCTGATCGATAAATGCAGGTCGGATGAGGTGGTCTTTATCGACGAGCCCATGCATCGCCATGCCTGTGACCACGAAGCACAAACAGTGTCACGCTTCGGAAAAGAACACCTAGAAGAGCGCTTGAACTGGGTAAGGGAAAAATCTCCCAAGCCCCGCTCGCAGCGCATGAGGACATTTAGTGAGTAACAACGGCCAAGTTCCAAAGCTTTCAGCTCTGCGGAGTATTCCAGATCTGGTAGACATCGGCAAAACAGCACAGGCCTCTCAAAGCTCGGTGTCGCGCTGGTCACACAAAGAGGATGCGCAAAACGCCGTGATCGGGGTGGACCGTGATTTCGCCTTTCACACGGATATCGAACAAGCTCCCTGGTGGTCGCTGGCTTTCGATGCCCTGCAGGATCTTCAGTATATCGTACTGGAAAACCGGCGCACGCCGCGGTTTCGCCATTGGGCAGAGCATCTGACGGTAGAGGTGCAGACCCCTGAAGGCACGCAGACAGTCTATAACGCCATGCAGGATTTCGGGATCGAAAAAGAGGATAACGCACTGGTCATCCCGCTGGCAGAGTATGGCGCGGTGCGCACGATCACCATCACGGCCCATACCGGTGGAGGGCCTTTGCATCTGTCGCGCATCAGGGTCTTTGCCAAGGCCGGAGATTTACCGGCAGATGCCTTGCAGAGCACGCCGCCCCTGATCATTGCAAATCGTGCGGACGGGTTCGGAGAGCGGCTGAAGGCGGTTCTGAATGCCATGGTGATTGCGGATAAGCTGCCCGGAAAGTTCCGGTTCGGCTGGCGGCCAATGACGCAGAGTATTGCCGTGTGGCATGACGTCCTGCCTGCCGAGCAGACGTTCAGCACAGCGTTTCTGGACCGGTTCTTCTTGTCCAACAAAGAGATTATCGCGCTGGCTCCTGCCAAGCTAACGGATGCCGTGACCCGGATGCCTACGCACGCGGACCAGAGCTATCTCGTCACGCAGGCACGGCTGGAAACCCAATGCCGCAGCTTGGTGGATGACACCACCGGAGCCGCTTTCAAGGATTGTTTCGAGCGCATCGAATTCATTCCCCATCTGGAGCGCGCGCGCAAATGCGCGCATGAAGTGGACCTGTCAGGGGCCGCAGGCAGTGCCGCGCTTCACCTGAGGGCGGGGGACCTGATTTTCGGACGCTACCGAAAGATGGGCCGCTATCACCGTAAGGCCTGTGCCTTTTCGATCGCTGAACAAATTGCGGCTGATATGCAGGCGAAGGGCCGCCCGCTTGTGCTATTTGGGCAAGACAATGATTTCATCGCCTATCTGGCCGAGCGCTACGGGGCTATTTCTGCGACCTCCTTTGCACAAGAACAGGATTTCGATGGGGCACAGCAGGCTCTGTTCGACATCTGTCTCATGGCGCGATGCGACGAGATCATCTGTGGCTCAAGCGGTTTTGCGACACTTTCCTGCTGGATCGGGGGGGTGAAATCAAAAAGCCCCTATCGGTACTATAAGGCGGATAAAACGCTCGCGTTGTTAGAAAGCGCAGGGGCTGACGGTGTGGCTGTTGATCCGCGCATTTCCGACCTGCAAAGATCCTTTGCCATCTGGCTGGCTTTTATCCAGTCGGGCCGGTCGATCGCCGACACACCTGAGTATAGCCAGTTGCTTGACCGCGCCATCGCGCTTGACCCACAAAACGAGTACTTCAAAATCGTCAAAGCATGCAGCCTGATCCACGCGGAACAGCCCGCACAGGCCGATGAGGTTTTGCTGTCTTGTATCCGCCCCGAGGCCGCACATGCTGAAACTCTGGGCATTCTGACAGGCGTTCATCCCGATGGCACATCGCAGATCGAAGAATTGCTGCCGTATCTTGAACACGCGGCTGATGCAGGCCACCCCGCAGCGGCTTTATCTGTCGCCGTGTGCAAGAAGGCTTTGGGCAGACCAGAGGAAGCGGCAGCTTTCAAGGCGATCTACCGCGCGCGCATGGGGAATATAACAAGCCCACTGGAGGCGTATCTGGACGCTGTGTAAACTGCATCTGCCGCCCCGCCGATCTGCCCGCCTGTCCAGACCCGTTGTTGAAATGAGATCCCACTGATGTTCAGTAGCCTGCCGCGCAAGATCGTTATGGCGATCCGCTTTATCTTTCCCTCAGCGCGAGAGCGTGACTATGAACGTGTTATCGCGCGGGCGGGTGTGTTCGACACGGCCTTTTATCTGCGCGCACACGCCGGCGTTCACCGGCTTTTCAAGCGTAATCCCCTGCGCCATTACATCCAGCACGGCGAGGCCGCAGGATTTAGCCCGAACGGGCGGTTTTCGCCCCGTGCCTATCTGTTCCACAATCCTGATCTGGATCCGGCCACGACCCGTCCGTTGCTTCACTATGTGCAAACCGGACAACATGAGGCGCGCACTGTCTGGCTTGATCCAAAAGACAGTTCTGTCCCCGATATGCCCGCCGCCCCCTGCGCAGTAGAGGCGCCCGCGCGTGTCGCGGTCGTGCTGCATCTCTATTATCTGGAGATGTGGGATGAATTTGCATCCCTGTTAGAGGCACAGACCTTTGAATTCGATCTCTGGGTCACGCTCAGCCGGGATGCCGAGGATGGCGTCCGGGCCAAGGCCCTGCGCGATATGATCACGTCGCGGTTCGCGCGCGCGCAGGTCCATATCCTGCCCAATCACGGCCGCGATATTTTCCCCTTTGTCTGGCTGGTGAGCAGTGGTGTGCTTGCGCCCTATTCGGCCGTCTGCAAGCTGCACAGCAAAAAATCCCCGCACCTGAGCGACGGGGACGCGTGGCGTCAGAACCTGACAGAGGGTATTCTGGGCGAGCCCGAACAAACCCGGCGCAGGCTCGAGACGTTTATCACCACGCCAGGGGCGGGCTTCTGGGTGGCCGAGGGCCAGCACTATGAGGGCGATATCCATTGGGGGGTGAACCACGCGCGCGCAACTGCGCTTATGGCGCGACGTGGTTTGTCTTTGCCTGATGCGGAACTGTCCTTTCCCGCGGGGTCGATCTATTGGATCGGGCAGGCGATGATTGCGCAGATCGCCGCCCTTGATCTGGATGCTGCGGATTTCGAACCAGAGCAGGCGCTGGTGGATGGCACGACCGCCCATGCGTTGGAACGGTTGTTCGGCAGTCTGGCACAGCTGGCCGGGCAGGATATTCTTACACCTGCCCAGTTGGACCCCCCCGCCCCCTAGCAATACACACTGGTTATTTCGGCACTAATCAAACATACGCTAATCTTCCCAACTTACGCGATTGCCGGTACAGGTACTTTCCCATGCCCAGAATTTTTCTCCATATCGGTGCACATAAGACTGCAACCAGCTATCTGCAGGCAATCTTTGACCAGAACCGCGCTTTGCTGGCACAGCACGGGATTATCTATCCCGACATCGGTCCCAATAATGCCCATCACGCTTTGGTCGCCCCCTGGCTGAGTACGCCCGATATTCCAGACAGTTTTTTCGGCGCGGGCGGACGCGACCAGCCCTGGAAGAATCTGATGGACCGCTATGCCAAGAGATCAGGTGACTTGTTTCTGTCCGCCGAGAATTTCACCCGTGTCCGGCCCGAACGGGTGAACATGGTTGAACTGGCACAAAGACTGCGCGCCTTCGGAGAAGTGCGGATCATCTACACCATGCGCCAGCAGGTTGATCTGGTGCAGTCGCTGTGGATGGAGGTCTCTAAATCTTTTCGGGTGCCGACATTGCGAAAATACGTCGAAACAGCCTTTGATAAACGGCGCGGCGGCGGGGTGCCGATCGATCACAGTTCGGTCTATGCGCATCTGCTCGAAGGGTTCGCACCGGAAGAGATCAGGCTGCTTGACTACAACACGATAACACGCGCCGAGGGGGGCGTTGTGGGGGCTTTCCTGCGGCTGATGCAAAGTGATCTTGATCCCGCTGCCCTGCGGCCGCTGGAATCGGAGAAAAAGGCCAATATCTCACCCGATCCCATCGCGCTCTATATGGCCACGCAGATCACCAACGAAGAGGTGCCGCCCGAGGCTCTGGTGAGCCTGCTTAAAGAGGCGGTGCGTCCCGAGGGGGCACCATCGGCCACATTGCTGACCCGTGCCGAATACAACAAAATGCGCAACAAGTTCGTGAATTCCAATATGACGTTAGCCGAAAAGGTTCAGGCCGTGCAGCCCGGTTTCATGTTTGATCCGGGCAAGGTGCCGCGTGATCTGTTCTGTCGGGATGATCTGACGGCTGCGCATTGGCAGCAGGCTGCGCGCGCGCTTTTTGCTGCAAGCCAGGGGCGCACGGGACAGGACCAGTCGCTGTTCAAAAGGTTGCTGCACGGTGCCTGACACAGGCGCAAAATTGGGCCCGTTTCTTTTTAAACTCTAGGCAAGAGCCACGGTTTTGCCGCCTTTGCGCCAGAGCCCCCAATCCCTTCCTCTTTTATCCTCCAAGCCAGCGTGGGGGCGCTGTTTTTGGGGTAAACGGTGGGGATTTTATCATTCGTCCAGACCATTTGGGGGTCGGGGCTCGAAACAGATGGGCAGACATCGCGTCTTGATGTCTCGCAAAGCGGGGCTGCACGGACATTGGTGTTGCACGATACGGGCGCGCAAAACAAAAGCACGGTCGCACTGGGCACGGGATCTGTCGCGTTGCGCGATGTGACGACGCGCGATCTGAGCACTGCTGACCAACTCAATTTTCAGATGAACGGCAACACCCGCAGCCTTGATGCGCCAACTCTGGACCGGCTTGTTTCATCGGGGGGGGACAGCGCCACCGCCTATCTCGACGGTGTGGGGTTTTATGGCAATGCGGTCGTGTTGCACACACTTGAGGCGGGCGGGCGGGATTATGTCTATATGGCGCGCCCCGTGGATGCGGGCATTGGGGGCTATGTGCGGGCAGCCAACGGGGCGTTGAGCGTTCAACAGGAAGTTCCGGACGCAGGGTCGGCGCTGCTGTCGGGGATTTCCGCGATGGACAGCACGACCACCGCGAACGGGCGGTCCTTTCTGGTGGCTGCGTCGCAGCAAGAGGATGGTCTCACGGTGTTTTCTGTCGGCAGCAACGGGCGCCTGACAGCACAGGAAAGCTTTGGCTTTGTGGACAGGTTGCCAGTTAGCCAGCCTACAGTTCTGCGCATAATCGAGATGGGCGATGAACGGTTTGCGGTTATGGGCGCTGCCGCAACCGGTTCGCTGACCGTGCTCGGCCTGTCCGACAGCGGCGACCTAAGCTTTGTCGATCAGATCAACGACACGCGCGATACGCGTTTCGACGGGATATCGGCGCTTGATCACGTCACGACGGGGGGAATGACCTTGCTGGCGGTCGGGGGCTCTGACGGGGGGATCAGCCTGTTCCAGCTGCTGCCCGAGGGGCGTCTGTTATTGCGCGAAAACATCGAGGACGGGCTGGATACAGCGATGGACGGTATTCGCCAGTTGCGGTTTATGACGCATGAAAATGGCGCGGTAGAGCTGTTGGTTTTATCCTCACGCGATAATGGCATCACGCGCTTTGAGGTCGATCTGGGCCCCGGGGGGATCACGGCCACAGGTCGCGACGGCGGTTCTGGCAACGATATTCTGACAGCCTCTGATGGCGGGATGCAGCTGGAAGGTCACGCAGGCGATGATGTGCTGCTGGACGGCGCAGGATCAGACCGCCTGAATGGCGGGGCGGGGGCGGATGTCTTTATCTTCTCGCCCGATGGGCAAAACGACACGATCCGCGGTTTCGACATCGCGGAAGACCGGATTGAACTAAGTGCTTATGGTGCCATTTATGATTTTTCCGCCTTGTCTTTGAAGGCGCAGACGAACGGCGCACGCATCTCCTTCGGGGATGAGAGCCTGACCATCCAGACCGTGGATGGTGCCCGGCTCAATGAGCAACAGATGCGTGCTGCGATCCTGTTTGACGTCAATCACGTTGTCATTCCCGAACCGATCGCATCATCGGGGGGGGCAGAGAACGACCAGTTCTTTGCGGGGATCGGCCCGGACACAGTGGATGGCGGAGCGGGGTTCGACATTTTGTCCTTTGCCACGCTGCCCACTGCCGTCAGGGTCGATCTGTCCAACGCCACGGCCAATGCCGGGGGGGCATATGGATATGTTATCCGCAATGTCGAAGGGTTGATCGGCACCGATCTGGCGGATGTGATGACCGGAGACAGCGGCGCCAACAGCCTTGCTACAGGAGCGGGCAACGATACGGTCCGGGGCGGCAACGGGGCAGACTGGATCACACCGGGTGCAGGCAGTGACCGCGTAGATGGCGGCGCAGGCAACGATATGGTGAGCTTTGCCGACCTATCGCAGGGTGTTGCCGTGGATTTAAGCAATAACACGGCCATTTCAGGCGGTGACAAGGATACCCTCACCAACGTCGAGAGGGTGACAGGCACAATTTTCGGAGACTTCATCACAGGTGACGCACAAGACAACCACATCAGGGCCTTGGGTGATTACGACTGGCTCACCGGATCTGACGGCCATGACACGCTCGACGGTGGCAACGGGCGGGATATGGTTTCATATGTATTCGCTCCGACGCCTGTTGTCGTCGATCTGGGGGCAGGCAAGGGGCTGTGGGGGCAGGCCTTGGGCGATACCTATATCAGCATCGAGCGGGTGACGGGATCGGTCCATGCGGACAGGCTGATCGGGAGCGATGGCGAAGATGATTTCAGGGGTCTGGGCGGCTACGACTGGTTTGTCGGCTCGGGGGGAGGCAAGGATAGATACGATGGCGGATCGGGATATGATACCGTCGCCTATTCCTCCAGTTCGGGCAGTGTCACCGCATCGCTTATTTCGGGGCGCGGCATGGCAGGGGACGCCGCGCGTGATCTCTATACCTCGATCGAAAGCCTGACCGGATCAAACTATGCGGACATTTTGACCGGAGACCACGGGCGCAACGTGTTGCGCGGCATGTGGGGCGAGGACACATTGCGTGGGAACGGTGGTGTTGACCGCATCTACGGAGGGGGGTCGGATGATTTCATAGATGGCGGCAGCGGGTGGGACTATGCGCTTTTTGACCATGACAAAGCGGATTATGCGATCCTGCATCTCGGCAATGCTGTGCGGGTGACATATCTGCCTGGCGGGGGCGAAGGAACGGATTCCATCTTCAATGTCGAAGTGCTGAAATTTGCAGACGGGGATATCTATCTGTGAGGCACCCCTGCAACGTCAGGCATCACCGGCCAGCCGCAGCAGGTATTGCCCATAGCTGTTTTTGGCCAGCGGTTCGGCCTGCGTGCGCAGCATCTGCGCCGTGATCCAGCCTTGGGCAAAAGCGATTTCATCAGGGCTGCCCACCTGCATCCCCTGACGCTCGGAGAGCGTACGGACAAAATTTCCAGCATCAAGCAGGCTTGCGTGGGTGCCGGTATCCAACCAGGCATAGCCGCGTCCCATCTGCTGTACAGTAAGCGCGCCATCTGCGAGATACATCTCCAGCAGTGAGGTGATTTCAAGCTCCCCGCGTGACGAAGGCACCACCTTGCGCGCCCGCGCAGGGGCCGATCCGTCCAGAAAATAAAGACCCGTCACCGCATAGGAGGAGGGCGGCACCTCTGGCTTTTCGATGATGGCGCGCACCGTACCGTCGGGGGCAAAATCGACCACGCCGTAACGCTCCGGATCTGCCACGTGATAGCCAAAGACAGTCCCGCCAGTGGTCTGCGTATCCGCCGCAGCAAGCTGTTCGGGCAGGCCGTGACCAAAAAAGATGTTATCGCCCAAAACCATGGCCGAGGCTGCGCCGTCCAGAAAATCCTCTGCCAGAATATACGCCTGAGCCAGTCCATCCGGTGAGGGTTGTTCGATATAGTGCAATGTCAGCCCCCATTGGCTGCCATCACCCAGCGTACGCTTGAACTGGTCTGCGTCCTGCGGCGTGGTGATCATCGCGATCTCGCGGATACCGGCCAGCATCAGAACACTCAAAGGATAATAGATCATCGGTTTATCGTAGATCGGCAGCAGCTGTTTAGAGACGCCGGTGGTCACGGGATAAAGGCGTGTGCCAGAACCGCCGGCCAGAATGATGCCCTTGCGTTGTGTCATTGCAGTATCTCCTTGAGCACCTCTCCCAGCGCGCTGTGCCAGTCAGCGGGGGGGATGCCGAAATCAGTCTCTAATGTGGAACAATTCATGCGTGAATTGGCCGGACGCAGGGCTGGCGTGGGATAGTCTGTTGCAGGGATGCCATGCACGGTTACAGGGCGATGCGCATGCGCGAAAATCGCACGCGCAAATTCTGCCCAGCTCACTGCGGGCGCACCGGCGTAATGATAGATGCCGCCGGCATGGCCCTGCTGCATCCGTTCGGCGATGCGCAACACTGTATCGGCGATGCCGCCCGCAGGGGTCGGACCGCCGATCTGGTCCTCGACGACATTCAGCGTGTCGCGGGTGTCCGACAGGCGCAGCATGGTTTTCACAAAATTCGCCCCGTCTGCGGAAAACACCCACGAGGTCCGCAAGATCGTATGACGCCCGCCTGCGGCAATGATCGCTTGCTCGCCAGCCAATTTGCTGCGCCCGTAGGCCCCCAGCGGATTGACCGGGTCGGTCGGCTGCCAGGGCGTATCGCCACTGCCGTCAAAAACGTAATCGGTAGAAATATGCACAAAGGGAATATCAAGGGTGGCACAGGCGTCGGCCATGGCGCCGGGGCTGTCGCCGTTGATGCGGGTGGCCAGTGGTTCTTCTGTTTCGGCGCGGTCGACGGCGGTATAGGCCGCAGCGTTGATCACCGCCTCGGGGCGTGCGGCATGGATCGCAGCCGCACAAGCGGCAGGATCAGACAGATCAGCGGCTGCGCGGTCCAGATAAACCGCCCCGGGGGCACGTCGTTGCAGGGCCAGTGCGACCTGACCCGTGGCTCCAAAAACCAGCAGTGTCACAGAGCACCCAACCTTTTGCCCACGCCATCACGTGCTTGCAGCGCTTGCCACCAGCTTTGGTTATCCAGATACCAGCGCACGGTGCGCCGCAGGCCTTCCTCGACGGTGACCGAAGGGGTCCAGCCCAGCTCATCCTGAATGCGGCTGGCATCAATGGCGTAACGCTGGTCATGACCGGGGCGGTCTTGGACAAAGGTGATCAGATCCGCATAGGGCACAGAACCGGGCTGCATTTCGTCCAGAAGCGCGCAGAGGGTGCGCACCAGTTCCAGATTGCTCAGCTCGTTATGGCCGCCAATGTTGTAGCTGCGCCCAAGCGCGCCGCGCCTCAGCACGCACAACAGAGCATCGGCATGATCCTCGACATAGAGCCAGTCACGCACGTTGTCGCCACGCCCGTAGACGGGAATGGGGTCATTCGCCAGCGCGTTGAGGATCACCACTGGCACCAGCTTTTCGGGAAAATGAAAGGGGCCATAGTTGTTTGAACAATTGCTCAGCACGATGGGCAGCCCATAGGTTTCGCCCCATGCCCGCACCAAATGATCCGAAGCCGCTTTGGAAGCAGAGTAGGGGCTATTGGGCGCATAAGGTGTGGTTTCGGTGAAAAGCCCCGTCGCCCCGAGCGAGCCGAAAACCTCATCGGTGGAGACATGGTGAAAGCGGAAATTGTCGGGTTTTCCCTGCGCGCTCCAATAGGTGCGTGCAGCCTGTAGCAGCGTATAGGTGCCGGTGATATTCGTCTCTATAAAGGTCCCCGGCCCGTCAATCGAGCGGTCAACATGGCTTTCGGCGGCCAGATGCATCACTGCGTCAGGCTGGTGCGTATCAAAAATGCGCGCCAGCGCCTCAGCATCACGGATGTCGGCATGCTCGAACGCATAATCAGGATGATCCGCAACAGTGGCTACATTGTCGAGACAGGCGGCATAGGTCAGCGCATCAAGGTTGACCACGCTGTGACCCTGCGCGATGGCCTGCCGTACTACCGCAGATCCGATAAAGCCCGCGCCACCTGTGACCAGAATTTTCATGGGGCATCTCCCGCGTGGAAGGGGGAGGGCACATCCGCAAACAGCGGGGCTGCGGCATCCTTGTCCGACAGCACGGCAGGGCGCGCCCCAAGGCCCCAGTCGATCCCGATATCAGGATCGTCCCACCGCACGGCACCATCACAGTCCGGCGCATAATAGTCCGTGCATTTGTAGATGATTTCAGTGTCGGGGACACGTGTCACAAACCCATGCAGGAACCCCGCAGGGATCATCAGCTGGCGGCCATTGTCCTGGCTCAGCTCCACGCCCACCCACTGCCCGTAGGTGGCCGAACCTGCACGAAAATCTACGGCAACATCGTAAAGCGCCCCGCGCCCGCAGCGCACCAGCTTGGCTTGCGCATGGGGGGGCGATTGGTAATGCAGGCCCCGCACCGTACCAGCCTGTGCCGAAACCGAGTGGTTGTCCTGCACAAAGTCATAGACCAACCCCGCCTCTTCCATCCGCCGCGCATTCCAGCTTTCGCTGAAAAAACCGCGTGCATCGCCGTGCCGTGCTGGTGTCAGGACAAAAACCCCGTCCAATACCGTTTTTTCGATCTGCATCGTCTTCCTGTCCGGTGGTTCCAATTGATTTATAGCACCATTTGCCCAAAATATACTGCCTTCATAGGGCAAAAGAGTGACATCATTGCTTCACTGCAACTGCTTGTCCGCTTCAGGCCTGTGCGGGTCAAGCGTCAAGGCGCTGCGCTTGTTGTTGTTTCAGATGCGCTGGTCTAGAAACAGCTTAATTTGAAGAATAGAGCGGGTTTAACATGAAAATTGCAGTCGCAGGCATAGGATATGTTGGCTTGTCCAACGCCGTATTGCTGGCCGGAAATCATGAGGTGATTGCCACTGACATTTCTGCCGAACGGGTAGAGATGGTCAACAACGGCCGCAGCCCGATTGTGGACGATGATCTTGAGCGGGTTTTGCGGGATCAAAAGCTTAATTTGCAGGCAACCACACAGAGCGAAGATGCCTACAAAGATGCCGATTTTGTAATCGTTGCGACCCCTACCAATTATGATCCGCAAACCAATTATTTTGACACGACCTCTGTGCGCAATGTCATCGAGGCAGTGACCCGGGTCAACAAGACCGCGACCATTGTGATAAAATCCACGGTGCCGGTCGGATATGTGAGCGAACTGCGCGCCGAGCTCGAAACAGATCAGGTTATCTTTTCCCCTGAATTCCTGCGCGAAGGCCGTGCGCTTTATGACAACCTGCACCCCAGCCGGATCATTGTGGGCGAACGCTCCGAGCGGGCGCGGGTTTTTGCCGACCTGTTATTAGAGGGCGCCATCAGCAAGGATGTGCCGGTTCTGTTCACAGACGCCGACGAAGCCGAAGCGATCAAGCTGTTTGCCAATACCTATCTCGCGATGCGGGTCGCCTTTTTTAACGAGCTGGACAGCTATGCAATGGCCGGCAGCATGGATAGCCGCCAGATCATTGAAGGCATCGGTCTCGATCCACGGATCGGGGGCCACTACAACAACCCTTCCTTTGGCTATGGTGGCTATTGTTTGCCCAAAGATACGCGTCAGTTGCTGGCAAATTACGAGGATATTCCGCAGAACCTGATCCGCGCTATTGTCGATGCCAACAGCACACGCAAAGAGTTTCTGGCCGAACAAATTCTTGTGCGCAAACCGAAAACCGTCGGTGTCTACCGTCTGGTGATGAAGGCGGGCAGTGACAACTTCAGGCAGTCTTCCATTCAGGGCATCATGAAGCGGATCAAGGCAAAGGGTGTCGAGGTTATTGTTTATGAGCCGGTGCTGAAGGAAAAACAGTTTTTCGGCTCGGAGGTTCTGACAGACCTTGATGACTTCAAGGCGCGTTCCGAGATCATTATTGCCAACCGCGTTACGCCCGAAATAGAGGATTGCGCAGAGCGGATCTTTACCCGCGACCTTTTTGGTGGTGACTGATACGGCCAGCACTGTAACATCAGACCCAAGCGCCCCACCGACATCAGCCTACACTGGATATTTCTATGACTTTGCCTCTTTCTGACGTGACCCCGAACACCTGGGAATTCCTGCGCGATCCAATGATCAAACCCACAGGGTTTCGTGAGTATGATGCGCGCTGGAAATATCCCGAGGAAATAAACCTGCCAGGTATGACGGCATTGGGGCTGGGCTTGGGGACACAGATGCGCCGCCACGGGCTGGAGCCGGTGATCGCGGTGGGCAATGATTACCGTGACTATTCACTGACAATCAAAAACGCGCTGATCCTGGGGCTTATGCAGGCGGGCATCACCGTCAAGGATATCGGCCCCTGCATTACCCCGATGGCCTATTTTTCATCCTTCCATCTGGGCGGCACTGCCGTGGCTATGGTGACAGCGTCGCACAACCCCAACGGTTGGACCGGCGTCAAAATGGGCTTCACCATGCCTCTGACACACGGCCCCGACGAGATGGACGAACTGCGCGATATCGTTCTTCAAGGCAAAGGCGAAGCGCACCCGGGCGGTGCTTATGAATTCGTGGATGGCGTCTGGGATGCCTATATGGACGATCTGGTGGGTGACTTTAAGATGTCGCGCAAGCTCAAGGTGGTCTGCGCGACGGGCAATGGCACAGCATCGGCTTTTGCGCCGCAACTGTTCAAGCGTCTGGGCGTCGAAGTCGTTGAGAGCCACAACACCCTCGACTACACTTTCCCCCATTACAATCCGAACCCCGAAGCCATGGAGATGCTGCACGACATGAGTGCCAGCGTAAAAGCCTCGGGCGCGGATTTCGCGCTTGGCTTTGACGGGGACGGTGACCGCTGTGGTGTGGTCGATGACGAGGGCGAAGAGATCTTTGCCGATAAGGTCGGCGTGATCATGGCGCGTGACCTGTCCAAGATTTATCCCGATGCCACCTTTGTGGCGGATGTGAAATCCACCGGGCTTTTTGCCTCTGATCCTGAATTGCGCGCCAACGGGGCCAAGGCGGATTACTGGAAAACAGGCCACTCCCACATGAAGCGTCGGGTGCATGAAATCGGTGCCCTTGCCGGCTTCGAAAAATCGGGCCACTACTTTTTGGCCGAACCCATCGGGCGCGGTTATGACGACGGGATGCGCGTGGCTGTCGAGATTTGCAAGTTGATGGACCGGAACCCTGATAAGTCGATGTCCGATCTGCGCAAAGCCTTGCCGCTGACGTACGCGATGCCCACCTTGTCGCCCTATGCCGCCGATACAGAGAAATACGATATCCTCGCGCGGATCGTCTCTAAGCTGGAGAAAATAACCGAACTTGCGGGCCAGCCTGTCAAGGAAGTGGTGACGGTGAACGGTGCGCGCGTGATCCTGGAGAACGGCAGCTGGGGGCTGGTACGTGCCTCGTCGAACACGCCCAATCTGGTGGTGGTCTGCGAAAGCGCCCACAGCGAGGAAGAGCTGCGTGCGATCTTCAAGGCGATCGACGATGTGATCCGGACGGAGCCTGACGTGGGCGATTACGACCAAAGCTTCTAAGGCAATAAACAGGCTCTAAAGGTATCTTTAGAGCCTGTTTTCCAAATCAGCTGCGGGCGTAGACGTCTTCGTAACGGATGATGTCATCCTCACCCAGATAGGGGCCGGTCTGCACTTCGATCAGGACCATCGGCACTTTGCCGGGGTTTTCCATCCGGTGCACAGCGCCCAGCGGAATATAGACCGACTGGTTCTCTGACAGCAGCTTCACTTCGTCGTCCACCGTGACCCGCGCTGTCCCCTCGACCACGATCCAGTGTTCGGAGCGGTGGTGATGGCTTTGCAGGCTCAGGGCGGCGCCCGGGGTCACGACAATGCGTTTGACCTGAAACCGTTCGCCTATGACCAGACTTTCGTACCAGCCCCAAGGACGGTAATCGCGCGGCAGCTGAACGGCTTGGCTCGCGCCTTTCGCCTTTAGGGCAGCCACGGCTTCCTTGACGCGCTGCGCTTCGGATTTATGGGCCACCAGCACCGCATCATTCATGGCGATGGCAATCACATCTTCAAGCCCGATCCCGACCAGTTGCAGCCCCTCGCTCTCCGAGCGCAGCAGCGTGTCCTTGCAGTCGATCGCTGTCGCGCTTTCGGAAATAACATTGCCTTCGCTGTCTGGCCCGCTTTCCTGCCAGACGGCGTCCCAACCACCCAGATCGGACCAGCTACCGGAATAGGGCATCACGGACAGGGCATCGGATTTTTCCATGATCGCGTAATCGATCGAAATGTCGTCGGCCTGCGCCCAGGCATCCGGATCAAGGCGGGTAAAGCCAAGGTCGGACTGCGCCGCATCCAGCGCTGCGCGCACCGTGACGAGCATTTCCGGCGCATGGGCTTCATAGGCGGCGATGATCGTTTTGGCTGTGAACAAAAAGATGCCCGCATTCCACAAGAACCCGCCTGTTTCCAGCATTTGTGCGGCCTGATCTGCATCGGGTTTTTCGATAAAACGGATCAGGGTCTGCGGGCTGCTCGCCTCGATCGAGGCCCCCTCTGCCAGCTCCAGATAGCCATAGCCTGTCTCGGGGCGGGTCGGGATAATTCCAAAGGTCACCAGATTTCCCGCCTGCGCGCGCTCAACGGCTGCGCGGACCGTATCGGCAAACCCATGTGGATCGGTAATAACGTGATCCGAAGGGGCCACCAGCATCAGTGCATCGGGGTCTTTGGCGGCCAGCCACAGGGCGGCTGCCAGCACAGCCGGCGCTGTGTTCCGGCCTTCGGGCTCGATGAGAATACCACCGGGAGATGTCTCTACCTGGGCCAGTTGCTCGGTGACAATGAAGCGGAAGTCATCGACCGTTACGATCACCGGTGCGCCAAAGTCTTGTCCCTTTAAGCGACATGCCGATGCCTGAAACAGGCTCTGATCGCCCATGAGTTTCGCAAATTGTTTTGGATAGGACTTGCGCGACAAAGGCCAAAGGCGCGTGCCGGAGCCACCACACATTAAAATGGGATAAATCATTGGATGAAGCTCTTTCAGTATCAGCGGTACAAATATTGAAGGGACAGCGTATTCCTAGACTTCAGACGTACGGCAAGAAACGTCTTTTTACCAGCCTTTGCTGTACGAAATGCCCGCAGGAACCAACCTTCGGCCCCCTTGTCCGGTGTCCATACCGCTGTTCGAAAGGGGCCGTATATTTATAAAAAGACGAGATCGTCAGAAAAAATGAGAGCTTCGATATTGAGCAAGGTATCCGTGCCATCGCCACCGCCACCGTTATACTGCACGGTGACATGGGTGCTGTGCTGCGTCACGGTATAGTCGTCCCGGGCATTTTCGTAGATCGCGTAGTCAAACCCGTCGCCCCCGTCGAGATAGTCATCCGCGCCCCCCCCCGTGAGCCTGTCAACGCCGCCATTGCCATAAAGACTGTCTTCGCCGAACAGCCCGCGCAATTCGTTACGGCCGTGATCTCCGATCAGGAGATCGTCAAAGCTTGATCCAGTCAGTCGTTCGATGGAGGTATACAGATCGCGTGCCGCGTCGCCGCTACTGCCGCGCCCCGCCAGCAAAGAGGCTGTGACACCCTCGGTCGAGAGGGCATAGGATACCGTGTCCAGCCCGGAGCCCCCGTCATAGCGGTCCTTGCCGCCACCGGACCCTACAAACCAGTCATAACCGCCCAAGCCGCGAAAATCGTCTGCTTTATCAGAGCCGAACATCAGATCGCTGTGCACCGATCCTGTGACACGCTCGATGCTGGTATAGCTGTCTTGCATGGCAAGGCCCGCCTCTCCGACACCGGTGCTTAGATTGACCGTAACGCCCTCTTGCGAGAAGACATATGAAACCATGTCGCGTCCGCTGCCGCCTTCATAGCTGTCACGGCCTTCCGAACCGATGAACCAGTCATAGTTGCCCAGCCCCCGCAGAAGATTATCGCCCGCGTCCCCCTGAATGTAATCTCCGTAAATCGTCCCCGTGACGTTTTCGATACCTTCCAGCGTGTTGGTGTCATTCCCCGATAGGGCAACCTGTGTCTCCAAGTTGACATTTACGGCCTGTTCGAGGTCGACAAAGCTGATCATATCCGAGCCTGCGCCGCCCACTACTGTATCATTGCCCGACCCCGGCGTGAGCCAGTCATTTCCCGGTGTTCCCTGAACTATCTCGCTCTGCGTGGCATCGCCGGCGAAGCCATCGAGTTTGACATTGGCGTCTGTGATGGTCACCTCGTCCGTAAGTGTCCCACTCAAATTGCCACCCGAAAAGGTAACATCATAGGTGCCGCTGGCGAGCTCCATTTGATAGCCACCACTGCCCCAGCTGGTTGTGACGAACTGATCACCCGAAGCATTGGTCGCGGTTATGGTTACCCCTTCCAGACCTTCGCCTGCATCATAGAACCGGTCACCGTCGGCATCTTTCAGCACGACGCCCACAAGTTGCGGTACGTTGGTAAAGCGGGCGCCAAAGTTCTGGGTCACAACCCAGGGCCCCAACGCGGTGCTGGAGTCAGTTTCTGCAAGGGCAGCGATCCCCACATCTGTGAAGTCTTCATTGAGAATGGTCAGCCGGTGTCCCGCAGGGTCCTGAATGCCGGTGGACGTAAAGCCCCAGTCGATAAAGAACCCCGCATGGCCCTGTACCGGATTGTCTGTATAGGCAAAGACGTTTTCGGAGACTGTGCGCCAGTTGTCATAGCCCGCAGCAGTGATCCGGTCTCCCAGACCCAATTCACCCTCGAACAGGTGCCCCTGAGCGGAAACTTCGATCATCTTTTCGGAATGCCCTGTCGCTGCCACGTTCAGTGAACTGCTCCAAGCAACAGGCGCGACCGGGTCAAACACGGCAATCTGTGCGCGGAAAACATCAAGGTCGACGTTGAAAAAGTTGACAGCATTGCGGATTCCCGCAGTGACACCTGTGGCGTTTGATGCGGTTCCGATAAGCGCGTCGAATTCTCCCTGTGGATCCAGCCGCGCCCGATTAAGAAGTTCAAGCATTTCTTGTTCGAAATCGGTCGGAGTGTTCATTGTGGAGCCCTTGCATGAGAGAAAAACCTTGAGAAGAGAGTAGAAGCTCAACGGGGCATTTTCGTGATCAATATGTGCCAATGATCTGCGCAATTGTGACCCGAAAAATGGGCTCTGGGGGGTGTGGGAAAAAAACGTCAAGCGGCGTTTTCTAGCCTAAATTTTGCCATGGAAAATTTTTATGTAAGCGTTTTCTCAGTGGAAAAGCTAAGTTTTGTAAAACTAAAAAACCGAGTAAAAAAATTTGAGATAATTTCAAGGCATCCGTGAAGGGGTGGTTGAATACAAACAGGAAAGTAGAGCATGCCATTTTTCACCGATGAAAACTCCTTTGTTAAGAACGCAGGCGAATCTTACAGCTATGAAAAATTCGATGACGGGCGCATGCGTTTTGAGGTGCGCGAGAACGATTTTTTCGAGGGCGTAGCCGGTTCTGACACAGACACAGGTGATCAGGCTCAGGGTAAGAACCGCAGCGAAATTTCATCGTTCCGCAGCATGCAAAACGGCCGCGAATTCGTGATCGAGTTCGACGTGCTTGTCGAAGCTGGTCAGCCAAACACTGCAGATTTCCTGGTTCTGGCCCAGCTGCACCAGACCGAAGACCGTGATGCAAACGGCATCCCGACAGATTTTTCCGGCCCGCCCCCGATGACGATCCAGTTGCGCGGTGACCGGCTTGAAGTGGTGGGGCGTACGGACGCCAACAAAACCACAACCGAAGACTCCCTGACCCGGCTGACGGCTCCGGGGTATGATACGCCACAAACCAATACACTGTATCTAGATACAGATCCCATCGCGCGCGACACATGGATCAACCTGCGCATCGAGGTGGTCTTTGATCACACGGGCACCAGCGGGCGGCTTGAAGTGCAGCGTGATGGTGTGGCGATTGTCGATTACACCGGCCCAATCGGATACAATGACGACATCGGACCTTATTTGCAGATGGGCGTCTACCGCGGCAAAACCAGCGGCCCCATCCCCGAAACAACGGCTGCCCAGTTCCGCAATGTCGAAGTCACGGCCGATGGTGCGCCACCTGCTTTCAACGGCACGTCGGGGGATGATCGTATCCTTGCCAACCAGTTGGGCTTTTGGGAAGACGAGACGCTCAATGCCGGTGGTGGCGATGATACGCTAGATGGCGGCTTTGGTGCCGATGTAATGAACGGCGGGGCAGGTAATGACGTCTATTTCGTCAATCACGTCGGCGATGTCGTCAACGAACGCTCCGGCGGTACCGATCAGGGCGGCATAGATCAGGTCCGCAGCTTTATCACCTATACGCTGGGGACCGACATCGAGAACCTGGTTCTGGATGCTCGCAATTCCTCAAACCTCAGCGGCACGGGCAACGCCAAAAACAACGTCATTCAAGGTGCTGCCGGTAATAACGTTCTGCGCGGTCTGGGCGGAAGCGACACCATTCTGGCAGACGCGGGCAATGACCGCGTGGACGGGGATGCAGGCAACGACCGACTGTTTGGTGCCCTTGGGAACGATACTCTCAATGGGGGGGCCGACAATGATGCGCTGTTTGGCGAAGATGGCGATGACCGGCTGAATGGCGATGCAGGCAACGACACCCTGGAGGGAGGCGCAGGCAACGATACAATGGCTGGAGGTGCGGGCAACGACGAATATGTTGTGACCGAGCGTGGCGATGTGGTTGTTGAAGCCGCTGGCGGTGGCCGTGACACCATCCGCACCAGCGTCACCTATAATGGTGCCGCAGATACCGAAATCGAAGTCATCAACATTGCGAATGCAAGCGGCACCGATGCAATAGACCTTGCAGGCGACAACAGCGGCAACGAAATACGTGGCAACGCGGGCGTCAACAACATCCTCGGACGCGGCGGCAACGATACGATCTTTGCCTATGGCGGCAATGACCGGATCGAGGGCGGTGACGGCAACGATGATATTCGTGGCGGGACCGGTGCTGACACCATTCTGGGCGACGCGGGCAACGACACCATCCGCGGCGAGGATGGCAACGACGCCATATATGGCGGCGCAGGGAGTGACGAACTGCGCGGCGGCAACGGAAACGATTTTCTGGATGGTGGCGCGGGCAACGACATCATGCGCGGACAGGATGGCAACGACACGCTGCGCGGCGGTGACGGTGCCGATGTCTTCTATCTGGACGCCGGCGCCGACAGAGCAGAAGGGGGTGGCGGTGACGACACCTACAACATCTCTGTCTCCGGCACACAGGTGATAGAAGCCGCAAACGGCGGCGTGGATACAATCCGCACCAGCGTTAACGTCACATTGGACGCCTCCTCGCAGGTTGAAAACATCTTTGCCAGCAATTTGAACTCTTTGGATGAGTTGGAATTGCGCGGCTCCGATATCAGCAACACCTTGCGCGGCAACAACGGCGACAACGAATTGTTCGGGGGCGCCGGCGCTGACACGTTGGTCGGCTATGACGGCAATGACGTCTATTATGTCGATAATTTCGGTGACCGCATCATCGAAGCCGAAGGCGCGGGCCAAGACATCCTGTTGACAGATCTGAACTATATTCTCAGCTCGACCGCTTCAATCGAAGTCCTTGCGTCGGCTCAGCTGTCCGGCACAAACGGGCAAAGCCTACAGGGCAACAACGGAAACAACCTGATTGTCGGCAATGCGGGTAACAACCTCTTGCGCGGTCAGGGCGGCAATGACGTGCTCTATGCGGGGACCGGCACTGACACCGTACAGGGGGGAGACGGGACCGACACATTGCTGATTGCAGCAGCCAGCACGGATGTCGGTGTCACTGCAGGTGCAGCCTCGATGCTTCTTACTTTGGGTACGGGGTCGGTTTTCACAACGACCGCCACCGAGAATTTCCGGTTCTCCGATACCACACTGACCTTTGCCCAGCTTGCTGCACTCAGCGGTCAGACCCTGACCAACCGGGGCATTATCGGATCGTCCAATGACGAGGTGTTGATTGGTACCAACGGTGCAGATCGCATGGTGGGCAACAGCGGTGACGACTATTTCGCCGCCGGCCTTGGCTCGGACAGCATCTATGGCGGGGCTGGCTATGATGTCATCGCTCTGGAAGGCATCAACGCGGATGACATCTCGGTGCGCAGTGCAACAGGCGGCCTGCTTGTCACCAGCGCTGCGGGCACAAAATTCATCGCCAGTGATGTCGAGGAAATCGAATTCGACAACACCTACCTGCGCTTTTCCCAGCTGGAAGATCTGATCGACAACAGCGCCCCTCCGCCAGTCACAGGAACATCGGCATCAGAGAACGTGACCGGCACGGATCTGTCCGAGGTCATCAACGCAGGCGCGGGCAGTGACTGGATCACCCCGGGTGAAGGCAGCGATACGATCGACGGCGGTGACGGTAATGACATGCTGAGCTTTGTAAGCTTGGGTGACACGCCGGGCCGGACGCCTGTGACCTACCGTCTGGACCTTGATCTGACGGCGGGGACAGCAACAACCAGCGGCGATGATGTCTATGAGATTTCAAACGTCGAGCGCGTGACCGGCACGATTTTTGCGGACCGGATCAAGGGCGATGCAGGCGACAACAACCTGCGCGGGCTGGGCGATTATGACTGGTTCACCGCCACCACCGGCAATGACACCATCGACGGTGGCACAGGTCAGGACATGATCTCTTACGTTGATTGGCAAAGCGATGCGGTCAACACCGCCGATCCGTTCAACCCCGGTGGCGCGCCTCCGCCAAACGGTGAGGTCACGGGCGTTGTGGTCGATCTGAACGACACGTCCAACAACACCAACCTTGCCGCGGGCCACACCTATGTCAGCGTCGAGCGGGTCACAGGATCAGGCCGTCAGGATGTATTCTACGGCGACGAGAACGAAAACGACTTCCGCGGATTGGGTGACTTCGACTGGTTCGTGGGTTCCACCGGCGGGCGTGAACGCTACTTTGGCGGCGACGGCAGCGACACGGTCACATATTACAACTCGACCTCGGGTGTGACCGCAAGCCTGCGCAACGGCGCACGGGTCAAGGGCGAAGAAACCGGCCGCGGCACGGGCGGCGACGCGGCACTGGACCTGTACTTCGAGATCGAGAACCTTGTCGGCACCAACTACAACGACAGCCTGACCGGCAACGAAGGGCGCAACAATCTCAATGGTCTGGCAGGGGATGACTTTATCTTCGGCTACGGCGGGATCGACGTGATGAAGGGCGGCACCGGCAATGACGTGATCAACGGCGGCGCGGGCTCGGACTATGCGGTCTTTGACGGCAACAAGGCCGACTATGCCATCTTCCGCACCGCCTCCAACGAGGTCCGCACCTCGGGCGCAGACGGCTTCGATGTACACACCGACGTCGAATACTTCCGCTTCGACGACGGCGATGTGACCATCTGGGAGTTGGCGGTGATCTAGCGCCAGCACCACAGCCCGTACAAACAAGACCTCCCCCGCGCAGCCGTTCGGGGGAGGTTTTTTTATGGCCATACGGCGCCCTCAAGCGGACCGTAAATACTTTGCCCCCCCCGCTGCGACCTACCGTTAATATATTATTCTGCTTCTCCCCATTCCATTTATTTTCAAAACCCGTCCTGACGGGTTGTTCAAAAGGAATTTCCGGTGCCAACAGGTATTACCCAAGTCGCAGGCGATAACACATCTCTCCACGGCACACCGAACGATGACGTTCTGACTGTCGGGAACAACAGTTTCGCCACTGGTTACAGCGGAAACGATACACTCACAGGGGGTGTTGGTGCCGTACTCTATGCTCATGGGGGGAATGATGTACTGGTGGCGGGCCAAGACAGCCGCATCTTCGGCGATCAGGGCAATGACACCCTATCGGGCGGAGACGGTTCCTTTCTCCTCGGTGGTCTGGGGGACGATACATTCCTGCGCACGCCCGGCAGTCACACCATCCGTGGCGTCAGCGGCAATAACACCTTTGTTCTGGATGTGGCGCGGGCCGATGTGACCACCAGCTATGATGCCACATATAGACAAGTCCTGCTGGATTACGCGGATGGTAGCCGCGATTCCGTTACAGATGTCGGGACGTTTGAATTCACAGACGCCTCATTCAGCACAGAGGAATTGGTCTATACCAATGTTCCAGGCACGGCAGGGAATGACATATTGATAGCTGATGATGGTGTCCTTGAACGGCTCATGGGCCTGACAGGGAATGATATTTTTCGCATGGGCGCAGGATCGGACCTCGTAGAGGGCGGGGAGGGGCTCGACGCGATCACCTTCGATGGTGCGCCGGGTTTAAGAGGCGTTCAGGTTTCTGCCAACCCAGATGACTATAGGATCACCTTATCCTTATACGGTCGCTCTTCCGAAGTGGTGACCGCCACAGATGTTGAAAGCTTTACAGGCTCCTCGGGTCCGGATTCTTTTGCAGGACACGCCACCACGTCTGAAACTTTTCGTGGGCTGGGGGACGTAGATAGTTTCTGAGGCACGGGGGGCGCAGACCGGTTTGATGGCGGCGCTGGCTCAGACTATATTTCATACTCTGGCAGTTTCTCCGTGTCTTCCAGCGAAGGGGTCAGCGTCTCGCTGTTGCGCGGCCGCGGATGGGCAGGGCTTGCGCAGGGCGATACCTATGAAAATATCGAAAACGCCATCGGGACACGGTTCAACGATACGCTGACCGGCAGTAATGGCGACAACTTTCTGCAAGGCGACGCAGGCAATGATATTCAGATGGGCATTGGCGGCAACGATACCCTTTACGGCGGGACAGGAGACGACACCGCGGTCTTTGCCTTTGATTACGCCGAATATGTCATCAGCCGGGAGGGGTATCAGACAACTGTGGTCCACAAGGGGACAGGGACAGGTGACGGTACTGACATCTTGCTCTCGATCGAAAACCTGCAGTTTTCCGACTTAACCATTGCCTCTTCAACCATCGGCAAGGCGCGCCAGATCGGCACCCAGGGGAACGATACTCTGGCAGGGGCTACGATCAATCCGAATACACTGTTCTGCGCGAAGGGCTGCGCACCACGGTCACGCACAATGGCACAGGATCAGGGGATGGCACCGACACCCTTGATCATATCGAGCTGCTGCGCTTTGCCGATGGCGATGTGATCCTCTAGCGCAGGATCACATCCGCGCGGGTATCGCCCAGCATCACATCATCCAGCAGCATCATGAAAGGCTGCGGGCTGGCAGCACGGTAGATCCCTGTCTTGAGTGCACAGGCTGCATCGCCCGCGGCCCATCCCAACGGGCGCGCAATATCGAGCTGTTTGCGCCCGTTCAGCCACAACTGCACGCGGCCTGACCTGCCCATCTGCAAGCCCAGTTCGATTTGCATCCAGCGCCCTTGCGTCACTCGGGTAGACCACAACTTTTCGAACCGGTCTGCATCGCTCCGCACAACCAGTGAAAGGGTGCCGTCAGGCTCCAGATCCAGTGAAACGGGCGGCGAAAGAGCGGTGCCATTTTGATGGCATTGCAAGGCGACCTGCCAATCGCGCGGGGCAGGTGTTCCTTGGGGTATTTGCATTTTAAGCCCGACAAACCACGGTTTGTCATAGGTCACATTGCCATAAAGCTGCACCTCGGAGCGGTCATGCTTCATGCCGCGCGGGGTCGGGCCGGTGGACAGCACCAGCACATTACTGCCGCGCTGACTGTCACGGCGAATAGCGGGCGTAGCCGCCCCGCCTTGCACCCGTAACCGGTACCGTTTGGTGCCCTCATAAAGATACGAAGGGGCGACTTCAGCGCCTTCCAGGTCCAATAGATAATACGGCCCCGCCACAGCGGGGCTGACCGGAATAGACCACCAAAGGGCAGCCAGAAGGCATGCGGCTCGCAGGATCATGGCGCGTTTTCCTCTGGTGTTGCGGCATCGGCGGACGGTTGATCAATAGGCTGTGTGCCGAAATGCTTGAACAGGATATCCAAAAAGACAGGGACCACATCGATGTGCTTTTTGAACGGCTCTTCTCGCAGGGTTACACGCAGACCCTGCGCGATCTCGGGCGCAGTGCTCTGTACCTGTTTGAGGGCATTATCCAGATGTACGATATGCTGCTGGTAATACCCTGTACCCCTGCCGAAAACCACCAGCGCCTTGCCCTTATACTTGGGCAGCCACCGGCGCAGCAGCGTCGGAACGATCGCATTCAGGGTCGTCTTATCCTCGACATCAACGCGGCCCATCATGGCATAAGCAAGGCTGCGCAACTCTTCCAGCGCGTTCCAGTCACGGTTCTCGGGGTAAAAGAAATCACCCAGCAGGATTTGTGGTTCTGCTGCAATGCAGTTTCCGCCCCTCAGCATCAGCGCCATGCACAGCGCCGTTGTCGCCCCCTTAGAGGTACCGACCAGCCATAAATCCCGTGGGCGTGTACCGGTCTCGGCCATGATCTGCCGTAACAGGTTCACAGTGGCCCAGCCCACCTCTGGATCCTGGTTGAGCTGAAGCAAATAGTTGCCGTGAGCGCCAAAATTATCATGGATATGAACCACGGATGCATCCAGCTGCCAGTGCAGTCCGTAATAGGATGTGGCACAGCGGCCCGCATGCGTATCCACGCCCGAAAACACAACAACCAATGGCTTTCCGGGGCGAATGGTCATCTCGTAGACCAGTCGTAGCTGGCCTTGCTCGAACACGCGTATCTCTTCGGCACGGCGCCCCTTGGCCGGAGTTTCTGCTTTTTCACGCGCCTGGGCCAAAGTAGCATCCGGCGTTGAGGCCCCGACGACTACGTTGTTCTTCAATCGCCCGAATACACGGCGCAGGTTTTGTCTAAATCCCGACGACATCGACCAGCTCTGTCTGCGCTCCAAGGCGCTCTCTCAGCCCCGCGAAGGCACTGTGGCGGACCAGCACACAAACGACATCCGCCTCATCCAGCGCCTTTTCCAAAGGCACCAGCGTCACGCCTGTCTGTGCCAGACTGACGGGCAGACTATCCACATGCGGCTCTACCGCCAGTACCTGACAGCCGACCTTGGCGAACCCTTCCACGATTGCCAAAGCCGGGCTTTCGCGCAGATCGTCGATGTCAGGTTTGAAAGCCATTCCCAGACAGGCCACCTTGATATCTGCAAGGCTGCGGTCGGGGGTGCGTGCCAATACTGACATGACCGCATCGCGCCCCTTTTGCAAAACCCACCCCGGCTTGCTGTCGTTACGCTCGCGCGCCGTGCGGATCAGGTCCGAAGTCTCGGGGGCAGAGGCCACGATGAACCACGGATCAACCGCAATACAATGCCCGCCTACGCCGGCGCCGGGTTGCAGGATGTTCACGCGCGGGTGGCGGTTGGCCAGCGAAATCAGTTCCCAGACATCAATGTCAAAGCTGTCGCAGATCATCGACAGCTCGTTGGCAAAAGCAATCTGCACATCCCGGCTGGAGTTTTCGGTCAGCTTGCACATCTCGGCGGTGCGCGCGTTCGTGATGACGCAGTCACCCTTGACCACCAGCTTGTACATCTCGACGGCCATTGCCGACGCACGCGCCGTCATCCCGCCAATGATGCGGTCGTTCTCAACCAATTCACGCACCACCTGACCCGGCAACACACGTTCAGGGCAATGCGCAACCTGCACATCAGCCGCCTCGCCTGCATCCTGCGGAAAGCTCAGGTCAGGGCGCGCAGCGGCAAGCCATGCCGCCATCTGTTCGGTGGCACCCACGGGCGAGGTGCTTTCCAGAATGACCAGATTGCCCGCCGCCAATACCGGCGCGATCATCTCTGCCGCCGAGCGGATATAGCTCAGATCGGGCGAGCGGTCTTCGTGAAACGGGGTCGGCACCGCGATGACAAAAGCGTCTGCCGCCTCGGGTGTGCGCGTTGCGCGCAGCTTGCCCCCTGTGACGGCTTTGTGGACGATACCGTCAAGCTCCGGCTCTACGATATGGATTTTTCCGGCATTGATCGTATCGACCACGGACTGACTGACATCGACGCCAATAACTGTCGTACCACGCGCTGCAAACAACGCTGCTGTCGGTAGGCCGATATAGCCTAAACCAATCATTGAAATCGTCTCGAACATGGGTGAATTCCTTAAAATCGTGCTGGTTCAGCCCAGCTGGCTGACAAGCACATCAGCGATACGAACGCTTGCCTTCCCGTCCCCGTAGGGGTTGAGGGCGCGCGCCATTTCCGTGTGGGCTGCCGGATCATCAAGCAGGCGAGTTACCTCTTGGCGAATTTTCTCGGCGTCCGTGCCCACAAGGCGCACTGTCCCCGCCGCCAGAGCTTCGGGGCGCTCTGTTGTGTTGCGCATGACCAGTACGGGCTTACCCAATGAGGGCGCTTCTTCTTGCACGCCTCCGGAATCCGTGACGATGATATGCGCCTGCTTCATCAGCCAGACAAAAGGCAGATAATCCTGCGGCGCGATCAGATGCACATCTGCACTGTCGCCCAAAATACGGTGCACGGGTCCCTGCACGTTCGGATTGAGGTGTACGGGATAGACGATCTGGACATCGGATGCCGCAGCGATATCGCGCAGCGCTGTGCAGATATCCTCGAACCCCTGACCAAAATTCTCGCGGCGGTGACCCGTCACCAAAATCATCCGGCGCGCAGGATCAATCATATCGAACTTGGCACGCATCTGCGCTTCCAGCGTTTCGTCTTCGTCAAAACGCTGCACAATCTGCTGCAATGCATCAATCACAGTATTGCCCGTGACGTGGATGTCGTCCTCGGACACATTTTCGGCACGTAAGGCCGCGTGCGCTGTTTGCGTGGGTGCAAAATGCAGATCGGCAATGCGTCCGACAACACGGCGGTTCATTTCTTCAGGCCAGGGGGCTGTTATATCGCCCGTCCGCAAGCCCGCTTCGACATGTCCCACCGGTACCTGCGCATAAAATGCAGCC